>NZ_JAUBWA010000046.1:0-19396 GCF_036702825.1 Microcoleus sp. A003_D6
AAATTAGACTAAAAAAGTTGGATGGCTGGAATTTCTCAAAAATACCAGTAAGATGAATCACATCTGCGGAATGTGGGTTGTACCATCAAGAAATTCTTGGTCAAATCCCTCGCACAACTTTTGATGTAGAAATTCGGGAATGGCAACAAGCAGGATTAAATCGACCTTCAGCGGTTCGCTTACATAAACTGAACACATTACAAAAAAGTTTAGTTGAACGCAGACTGGGAATATTAACCCCTGATGATTTGGCACAAGTTAGAGAAAGAATACAACAAATATGGTATTCTATTTGAGCAAGTTTAAAAAAATCTTTACTTGCTAAATTTTTGAGGCGCGTTTTCACTAAACATGAACAAATCAAAAAGACGCAAAAATCAGTGGTCAAATGAACTAAACGACATCATTAGAGGTGCATCGGGCGGCTTTTTATTCGGAATTCCGCTGCTTTATACGATGGAGGTTTGGTGGATCGGTTCGTATACTACACCAGCGGAAATGTCGATCGCGATCGCAACTACTTTTCTCGTCGTTTTCTTGCTAACTCGCACTGAAGGTTTTCGCAAAACTAAGGACATCCGCTGGCTAGAAGCTGCAATCGATACCGTAGAAGCGATCGCCATTGGCATTGTCTGCGCGACTTTTATCCTGTTTTTGCTCAGGGAAATTACGCCGGAGACTCCGCTGCATGAAACTCTGGGGAAAATCATTTTTGAAGGCCTGCCCTTTGCCTTGGGAGTTGCCCTGGCGAACGGTTTCTTGAGTGGCGATCGCTATCAAACTTCAGATAGCGACAGCGAACTTACCATTAATCCAACTTTAGCAGATATCGGCGCTACTTTAATCGGCGCTACGATCATTGCTTTCAGCATCGCCCCAACTGACGAAATTCCCATGCTAGCGGCAGCGATTTCGCCGCCTTGGCAATTAGCAATTATCGCCGCTTCGCTGCTAATTTCTTACGGTATAGTATTTGTAGCAGGCTTTACTTATCAAGCAAAAAGGCAGCACCAGCAAGGGATTTTTCAGCGTCCCCTCAGCGAAACTGTCATGGCGTATTTAGTGTCCCTGGCGGCTTCTGCATTTATGATGTTTTTCTTCCAAAAACTCAGTTTTGACGACCCGTGGTCGATTTGGTTGAGCTATACGTTAGTGTTGGGATTGCCGGCGACAATTGGCGGCGCGGCGGGTAGGTTGGCGGTATGAGTGAAAGTAATAACGAACAGCAACAAAAAAGAACTTTTGCTGAATGGGTGGCATTTGCGATCGCCTGCTTCATTCTTTTTACTCTCACCGGGCTCGTACTCTACAACTGGGTGACTACAAAACACGAACCTCCGATTATTTCTGTCACTCGGAACACGCCTATTCGCGAAACTGAAGGGCAATTTTACGTACCGTTTACAGTGACAAACACGGGCGGCGAAACAGCCGAATTAGTGCAAATTATTGCCGAACTGCGCGTCAACGGCGAAGTCTTGGAATCCGGCGATCAACAAATTGATTTTTTGTCAAACGGCGAAACTCAAGAAGGAGCTTTTATCTTCAGCCGCGATCCGCGTCAAGGTGAGTTGATTGTGCGATCGAGCAGTTATAAACTACCTTAGTAGTGCTAAAAAAGTAATGATACATTGTAGTGATTTACCAAATGCCAGATGGCACCCATGTAATTTTCTAGCGATTAGGCAAAAGACAAGGTTTTTCCGGTAGTGTCCTACAAGTAATGATGCTAGATTAGCAGTAGTTCTGGCTAATCTATAGCTTGCCAAGCCTCTTTGTCCTAACTGTTCTTCTTGCCCGACTGTCAAAAAGGTCGCATTCACAACAGTAAACAACGGTTTAAGTGTCTTAAGTGCGATCGGCAATTCCTTGAACATCCGCATTCATAAAATGATTGACCAGCAGACACGAGAACTAATTGAGCGATTGTTGTTAGAACGTATTTCACTTGCCGGGATTGCTAGTGCGATCCAGATTTCTCAGCAATGGCTCCAAACCTACGTAAATGAGAAATATGCTGGGGTACCCGAAGCGTGGATTGATTAAATCCGTTGGAGAAGCGAGTTATTTACCTGTCTCCTTTTTCTCCCGATTTAAATCCGATTAAAAGCAGAAGAGTCTTAGCTAAAAGAATATCTACGTTGGGTTGGTGCACGTAAGTAGTGACACCTAAGAGTCAGCACTTGTGGACGGATTCGAGTCGATCGCTCTCAAAGATATCAAAAATTGGTGCACTCATTGTTGTTACTGTACCTCATACGCTTGAAAACCGCTGTAAGCGAAGGTGGGCGGGGCGGGTTTTAAAAGGGCAAAATCTCTCCTAGCAATGATTACGGGCTAAACCCGCCCCTACAGACCATTTATATTTTTTGCGCCTATCCACTTAGCCGCGGGATGTGTTACGATCGAAAATATAAAACTTAGATAAAAAGGGTAATATATTTTACAAAAGTTCAGAAATTTTTCAGGGAATTAACGGAAAAACCTCTTTTTCCGGCTTCAATATTAAATAAAAAATGAGAGTTTTAGGGCAACTGCTCCGATTATTTACTTTCGCACCGCATCAAATACTATACTGTTAAGATAGGTACAATATTTATGAATATCGAAGCCAATTACAAGCTAATAGAAAAACTTAATGAGGGTTTAAATACAGTAGTTTATCGCGCAGAGAGGAGAAAAGATCGGACTGCTGTGATTATCAAAATCCTTAGAGCGCAGTATCCTACTCTCGAAGAAATCATGCAATTGAGACATGAATATGAAATCTCTCGACATCTCAATTTAGAAGGTATTGTCAAGTCTTATGGATTGGAAAATTCTCGTAATGGTCTAGCACTGATATTAGAAGATTCAAGAGGAGAAGCCCTTAAAAATTTTTTGAATGGTCGCAGGCTTGAACTCAAAGAGTCTTTAGAAATTGCTATTCAGTTAGCAGATACTCTGGGTAAATTGCATGACAACAAAATTATTCATAAAGATATTAAACCGACAAATATCATCATCACTCCTGCGACCCTCCAAGTAAAAATTACTGACTTTAGCATCGCCACGCGCTTGTCTAGAGAAACCCAAGCACTCAGCGATCCCACTTTACTACAAGGCACCCTCGCCTACATATCCCCAGAGCAGACAGGACGAATGAATCGCTCAATAGACTATCGCACCGACTTCTACTCTTTAGGTGTCACATTCTATGAAATGCTGTGCGGCCAACTGCCATTTAAAGCTACAGATCCGATGGAATTAGTTCACTGCCACATTGCTAAACAGCCCGTCCCACCCAGCGAAATTATAGGGACAAAAAGGCAAAATAGCAGACCCGAACTTGCCATCGACAATCCACAATCTACAATTCAAAATAGTGAGATTCCCCAAGCAGTTTCCGACATTGTGATGAAACTACTAGCTAAAACTGCTGAAGACAGATATCAAAGTGCTTATGGTCTTAAAGTCGATCTAGAACAATGTCTAAGTCAACTGCAACAAACTGGTCATATTTCAAACTTCATACTGGGTCAGCGTGATAAATCCGGTCAATTTCTCATCCCACAAAAACTGTACGGACGAGAAGCACAAGTAGCCACACTGATGAATGGCTTTGAACGGGTTAGCACTGGAACAGCCGAGATCATGCTAGTTTCCGGTTACTCAGGAATTGGTAAATCTTGTTTAGTTTATGAAGTCCATAAACCCATTGTCGGAGCGCGGGGTTATTTTATTGCTGGGAAATTTGACCAATTTAAGCGGAATATTCCCTATGCAGCCTTAATTCAAGCGTTTCAGGAATTGATCCGACAACTATTAACAGAAAGCTCAGAAAAAATAATTTTTTGGAGAGATAAGATTTTCACTGCTTTAGGGTCAAATGTTCGAGTAGTAATTGATGTTATTCCCGAATTAGAATTGATCGTTGGTGTGAAACCAGAAATTTCCCAGCTAGGAGCGAACGAATCACAAAATAGATTTAATCTTGTTTTTAAACAATTTATTCATGTTTTTACAGAACAAGCACATCCACTGGTCTTATTTTTAGATGATTTGCAGTGGGCTGATTCTGCTTCTTTGAAATTGATTCACGTATTGCTAACTGACCCAGATAGCCAATATTTATTACTGATTGGAGCCTATCGAGATAACGAAGTCAGCCCCACCCATCCATTAATGCAGACATTAGAGCAGATTCAGGGAGCTGGGGCAATAGTAAATAATATTATACTCCAGCCTTTATCACTAAGTACAGTGAGTCAATTAGTCGCCGATACTTTGGGTGAACGTTGCTCATCAGCAGTACCTACTCTTACTTGCTTCTCCCATGAACAAAAAGCACCTGCGGGAAATATTTTACTTACTGAAAACGATGGGGATGAAACAGAAAGGTGGAAGTTACTAGCTGAGCTAGTTTTTAATAAAACTCAAGGCAATCCCTTCTTCTTAAATCAGTTGCTCACCTCCCTTTACGCCGAAAAGCTGTTGACATTTGACTTCAGCCTCGGTAGATGGCAGTGGGACATGAATAAAATTCAAACTGTGGGCATCGCCGATTATAACGTCGTCGAACTCATCGCTAGAAATATTCAAAAGCTGCCTCCAGACACGCAAAAACTTTTAAAGTTAGCTGCCTGTATTGGGAACCGATTTAATTTAGAAATTTTGGCGATAGTGAATGAGAAATCTATCTCAGAAACAGCATCGGCTTTATGGGAAGGGCTTCAGGCTGGTTTAATTCTGCCTATCGGGGAAAGTGCCTACAAAATTTCTTTAGTAGTCAAAGGTAATGAATCATTAGTAATGGCTAATAGTCAAGACACATCATTACAAATTAATAATTACCAAGTCTCCTACAAGTTTTTACATGACCGGGTGCAACAAGCGGCTTATTCTCTAATTCCTTCTGAGCAGCAAAAAGCTACGCACCTGAAAATTGGTCAATTACTGTTACAGAATACAGATGAAGATGCACTCGAAGAAAATGTCTTTGATATTGTTAACCAGCTAAATGTCGGATTGGAATTCATTACCGAGCAACACGAAAAATCTCAACTGGCTGAATTAAATTTAATGGCTGGTCGAAAAGCTAAAGCAGCGTCAGCTTACGAAGCTGCTGTCACACTACTAAGAGTAGGGTTAAAACTATTAGCCAAAAACAGTTGGCAGAGTAACTACGATCTAACACTAGCAATCTATGTAGAAGCCGTAGAAGCGGAATATCTTACTACGAATTACGAAAGGTCAGCAATTCTTGCTGAAGTTGTTCTGCAACAAGCTAAGACTCTGCTCGAAAGAGTGAAAGTATACGAGCTGCAAATCCAGTTTTATATGGCTCAAAATCAGATGCTAAAAGCCATTGATACTGGGTTGCAAGTGCTGGATATGCTGGGTGTTTCCTTGTCAAATGACAAGGATAGTAAAGATTTAGTAGTTGAATTGCCCAACATCACAGATTTAGACAATATCCCAGAGATGACAGACCCTTACAAAATAGCAGCTATGGGGATACTGATGTCTATTGTTTCTCCTGCTCTCGCTACTAAGCCCGAAATTTTGCCCCTGCTTATAGCGACTTTGGTGAAAATCTGTATGGAACACGGTCATTCCCGTCTTGCTGCTGTTGTGTATGCTTTTTATGGTGTAATACTGTCCTCAGCAATCGGGGATATAGATGCTGGATATCATGCAGGTCAGCTAGCTTTAAAACTTTTAGATAAATTTAATGCTAGAGAATTTCAATGCAAAGTCTCCAATTTATTTTATGGTATCATAAAACCCTGGAAAGAGCATCTCAAAAACGCATTACAACCCCTCCAAGAGAGTGTCCAAAAGGGACTCGAAACCGGAGATATAGAATATGCTGGCTATAGTGCTACTGTCTATGGCGCTAGCCTATTTTTAATTGGGAAGGAACTAGATTTTGTAGAGCAGCAACAACGGCATTATCTTGATTTAGCACTCAGACTAAAACAAGACTATTCTATCTACTACCTCAAGATATTTCACCAACTGAGCCTAGCTCTTAAAAATAGAATTGAAGTTCAATATCAATTGGTTGGCGAAAGTTTTAATGAAACAGAAATGTTACCTATTTTTATTGAAACTAACAATAGAATTTTGCTGTTTATTACCTATCTTGCCAAAACAATTCTTTTTTATCTATTTAAACAATATAAAAATGCCGTTACCAATGCCAGTTTAGCAGCAGAACACGTAGCAAGTGTATTCGGCATGGTAGTTTCTGCTCCTCACAACTTCTATTATTCGCTGGCTCTCCTTGCTGAGTATCCCAACGTTTCCAGCTTGGAGGAACAAGAATACCTGACTATTGTAGAGGAAAATCAGCAAAAAATGCAGCGCTGGGCTGAATCTGCTCCATCAAACTTCCAGCATAAGTACAATCTTGTGGAAGCAGAAAAAGCAAGGATTCAAGGTAAAGTTCTAGAAGCAATGAACTATTATGACCGAGCTATAACGGGAGCTAAAGAACAAGGATACATTCAGGAAGAAGCACTAGCTTCGGAACTAGCAGCAGAGTTTTATTTCTCCCTCGGCAGAGACAAGTTTGCTCAAATTTATCTAACACAGGCTTATTACGGATATATTCGTTGGGGAGCCCATGCCAAGGTTAAAGATTTGGAGTCAAGATATCCTTTGGTATTTTCCGAGATACTGATGCGAGAATCCATAAGTATAGAGATTAATAGGACAACAACATCGACCACAGGAGGAAGTTCGGCGGTTTTGGATTTGTCTACTGTTAACAAAGCATCTCTTGCCTTAGCTGAGGAAATAGTTCTGGATAAGTTGCTGAATAAGTTACTTAAAATTGTGATGGAAAATGCTGGAGCAACAACTAGCTGCCTACTATTAGAAAAAGATGGAAAATTCTCGATCGAAGCTACAGGTGTGGTGGATAGTGATGCGGTTGTATTATGTTCAGAATCACCAGTTGAAAACAGTGAAAAACTGCCTATTTCTATAATTAATTATGTTGGCATCTCCCAAGAAAATGTGGTGTTAAATGATGCAGCAGTGTCAGGAAGATTTATAAACGATCCTTACATCAAAAAAACAAAGCCGAAGTCAATATTATGTACGCCGATTATCAATCAAGGCAAAATGATTGGGATTTTTTACTTAGAAAACAATATCGTCAATGGCGCGTTTACGAGACAAAGGCTGGAAGTATTAAAAATACTTTCTTCACAGATAGCTATATCCCTTAAAAATGCGATGCTTTATGGGGAATTGGAAACCGCAACTCAAAACTTGAAAACAGCCAACGAGCAGTTAGACAATTACAACCAAACCTTGGAACAGAAAGTAGAAACAAGGACGCTGGAGTTACAAGAAAAAAATACGCTGTTGAGAGAACAAGCAATTCAGCTTGAACTTGCTCTCCAGGAATTGCAAGCGGCACAGACTCAACTAATTCAAACTGAAAAAATGTCAAGTCTGGGGCAAATGGTTGCTGGTATAGCTCACGAAATTAATAACCCAATTAACTTTATCTATGGCAATCTTACCCACGCTAGTGACTATTTTTATGACTTGCTGGGATTGCTGAATCTCTATCAGGAGCAATTGCCCAATGCAACGCCTGAGATTCAGAATTTTGCAGAAAATATAGATATGGAATTCTTAATTTCTGATTTTCCTAGACTGCTGGATTCGATGCAGGTAGGGGCAGAGCGCATCCGTCAGATTGTCTTGTCGCTGCGGAATTTCTCGCGCTTGGATGAGGCGGTAATGAAACGAGTAGATATCCATGAAGGACTCGATAGCACTCTGTTGCTGTTGCAAAATCAGCTAAAAGTTAAGCCAGAATATCCTGGGATTGAAATTATTAAAGAGTATGGTCAGCTACCTGAAGTAGAATGTTACGCTGGCTTCCTGAACCAAGTATTTATGAATATACTCAGCAATGCGATTGATGCTATAGAGGAATCATTGGTCACTTCTCCTATAGAATCAATCCCAAAGAAAAAATCACAAGTTCGCATTCGCACCAGTGTCATAAATAGTAACCAAGTAGAGATTCGGATTGCCGACAATGGAGCGGGGATGACAGAGGAAGTAAGCCAGAAGATTTTTGACCCTTTCTTTACTACAAAACGTGTCGGCTCTGGCACTGGTTTGGGATTGGCTATTAGCTACCAGATTGTAGTAGAAAAACATCATGGTAGGCTGACTTGTATTTCTGCACTTGGACAGGGAGCAGAGTTCGTGATTGAGATTCCACTCAAGCAGGGAACTCAGCCCAAGTGACAGGTACGTAGTTGGGCTTCAGCCCTCTTTATATACCTTTGAGGGCTAAAGCCCAACTACATACCTTTATATACAATCAAATAAATTAGTGATAGAGATCACAGCAAAAGTCTGTTTAACAGATGATATAGTATAAACTTACAACCCTCTGATAAGACTCGGTGGTTGAAACCGCTACTAGACAAACGAAGTCCGCCTACACGGACTAAAAAATAAAGGGGTAGAAAGTCTGGGTTTGGTATTACGACGAATTTATTCAAACAATTTAAGCCTTTTGAGTAGGGCGCGATATTGCTCCCAAACACTTATGTGAACTGAGCAATAAATTTAGTATTGCACGAGCATTAAAGGAAGAATAAAATGCTAGGTAATTTCCAGAATACGTGCATTCACCAGCTATTTGAGTTCCAAGTCAAGCGATCGCCTGACGCTATTGCGGTAATTTTTGAAGGGAAGCAGCTAACTTATCAGCAGTTAAACTCCCAAGCTAATCAGTTGGCGCATTATCTGAAGACTCTGGGTGTTGGGCCAGAGGTATTGGTCGCAGCCTGTGTGGAGCGATCGCTAGAGATGGTTGTAGGTCTATTAGGTATTCTCAAAGCTGGCGGAGCTTATGTACCACTAGATCCGAATTATCCGGCGAACAGACTGGCATTTATGTTGGAACATTCGCAAACGCCAGTGTTGCTTACACAACAGGATTTAGTAGAGTCTCTTCCCGAACATCAAGCGCATATCATCTGTTTAGATGGGAATTCAGAAATAGGCGATCGCTTCAGCAAGCAAAACCCAGACACTGAGGTGACACCAGATAATTTAGCTTATGTGATTTACACATCAGGTTCTACTGGTCAACCCAAGGGAGTAGCGATCGAGCATCGCGGTGCCGTCAACACGTTCCTCGATATTAACCAACGTTTTGAAGTGGAAGCAGGCGATCGCGTCTTAGCTGTATCTTCCCTCAGCTTCGACCTGTCAGTGTATGACATTTTTGGCCTTCTGGCTGCTGGAGGAACTGTTGTCATCCCAAAAGTTTCCGCAACGCCAGATCCTGCTGACTGGCTTGATGTGATGACGCGAGAACGAGTTACCCTCTGGGACTCAGCACCACCATTGATGCAGATGCTTGTGGATTATGCTATTGGTTGTGCCAAAACCCTGCCATCATCTCTGCGATTAGTCCTTCTCAGCGGGGATTGGATACCACTGACTTTGCCAGATCGAATCAAAGATTTGGTCTCTAAGCCAGTATCCGAAAATTTTGAGCAACCTTCAACCCCTGCTGTTATTGGTTTAGGAGGTGCAACCGAGGCTTCTATTTGGTCTATCCTATATCCGATCGCCAGCGTTGACCCGGAATGGAACAGCATCCCTTACGGTCAGTCCATGACGAACCAGCATTTCTACGTGCTGAACGAAGCGATGGAGCAGTGTCAGGAAGGGGAAGTCGGGGAACTCTACATCGGGGGAATCGGTTTGGCTAGATGCTATTGGCGAGATGAGGAAAAAACGAACAAGCGCTTCATCACTCATCCTCATACAGGCGATCGCCTTTACTGTACAGGCGATTTGGGACGGTATCTCCCTGATGGTAATATCGAGTTTCAAGGCCGCATCGACCACCAAGTTAAAATTCGTGGCTTCCGCATTGAACTAGGCGAGATCGAAGCAGTGCTGGGACAACACCCAGACGTGCAAGTAGCAGTGGTAGCAGCACAAGAAGATGTCCCCGGACAGAAGCGCTTAATCGCTTATGTTGTTTCCAAAGTCACCGCAGAACGTACACCCTTTAAAAGCGAGTGTTTAGTAGAAATTGATGGCGATCGCTCAGTTAAGCTACATACAGAAGACATCTCCATCGGTGGCATTGGCGTGGTTGGGGTGACAGATAATTGGCCACAAGGTAAACGCCTGCAACTGCGCGTTGTACTACCCGGAGATACCGAAGAGCGATGTTTTGAGGGAACTGTCGCTTGGTGTCAGGGAAATCAGGCGGGGATTGAGTTATCTCTCACACCCACTGAAGAAGCTGTGATTCAGCAGAGTATCGACTACCTCTTAGAAACCCAAGGCTTCTTAAAATTTTTGCAACGCACCATCGCAGGCAAATTGCGTAACTTCCTGAAAGATAAGTTACCTGAGTATATGGTGCCCTCCAGCTTTGTGTTCCTAAAAACCTTGCCGCTAACGCCCAACGGCAAAATAGACCGCCAAAAACTACTAGCGCCTGCGGTTAAAACTCCCGAAGTAAGACAAGATTATGTCGCACCTCAAACTCCTGTGGAAGAAGTAGTAGCAGGAATTTGGGCCGAAGTGCTCGGACTAGAGCGAGTCGGTATCCGCGATAACTTCTTAGAATTGGGAGGTCACTCTCTGCTAGTTACGCAGATTGCAACTCGAATGCGGGACACCTTCCAAGTGGAATTACCATTGCGTACCTTATTTGAGTCTGCCACAGTCGCCGATCTTGCTCGCAATCTGGAAATCGCCAGTCAAAAAGCTCCAATACCCCAGGCTCCCCCGATTCTACCAATTTCGCGCGATCGCGACTTGCCTCTGTCCTTCAGCCAGCAACAACTGTGGTTCCTTTGTCAACTAGCTCCTGATACGCCTTTCTATAACGAACCGATTACCATTCGTCTACCTGGTTCCGTCAACATTACCGCTCTAGAGCGCAGCATCAACGAAATCATTAAGCGTCACGAAATTTTGCGAACCACCTTTGCTGTGGTAGATGGGCAACCGGTAATGTTGATTAAAGATACCTTTAATTTCACCTTACCAGTGGTGAATCTTGGGGAATTGCCAGAGGCAGAACGGGAGCCTGAAGCTTTGCGGCTGGGTACTTTGGAAGCGAAGCAGGCTTTTGACCTGACTGAAGGGCCGCTGCTGCGGGGTACTCTCATGCAGTTGGGGGAGACAGATTACAGGTTGTTCCTGACCATACACCACATCGCGATCGATGGTGTTTCTCTGTACGGCTTGTTTATGAAGGAATTGGCGACACTCTACAGCGCCTTTGCTTTGGGCTTGCGATCGCCCCTGCCAGAACTACCGATTCAGTTTGCAGACTTTGCCTACTGGCAACGGCAATGGCTACAGGGAGAAGTGCTAGAAAATCAACTTAGATACTGGAAACAGCAATTAGCTGATTTGCCAACACTGCAACTGCCTACGGATCGATCGCGATCGCGTCTGCTTACCTTTCGGGGTGCAAGGCAATGTTTAGCGCTACCTCAGAGTCTAAGCGAGGCGCTCGCCTCATTAAGCCAGAAAGAAGGCGTTACCCTCTACATGACACTGCTGGCAGCCTTCAAAACCTTACTCTATCGCTACACAGGACAGACCGACATTGTAGTAGGCACTGTCACCGCCGGACGCAACCAGCCAGAGATTCAGCAGCTAATAGGGTGCTTCGTCAACACTTTGGTACTGCGTACCGATCTCAAGGACAACCCTACTTTCCAGCAGTTGCTCCAAAGGGTGCGGGAAGTGACTTTAGGAGCATTTACTTACCAAGATTTGCCTTTTGAGAAATTGGTAGAAGCACTGCAACCGGAACGGAATTTAGGTCAAAACCCCCTATTCCAGGTCGCTTTTGTTCTCCAACCCCCCATGTCAGGCGTTGATTCAATGCTGAATTGGAGTCAGTTAGATATTGATACCGAAACGGCAAAGTTTGATTTAACCCTGGAATTACAGGAGACATCGGAGGGTATAGTCGGTCGTTTTGAGTACAGCACAGATTTGTTTAATGCTGACACGATTGAGCGGATGGTAGGGCATTTTCAGACTTTACTAGAAGCGATCGTAGCTAACCCAGAGCAGAAAATTGGGGAGTTGCCTATTTTAACCCAGTTGGAACGGCAGCAGTTAGCGACGTGGAATGATACTGCAACTGATTACCCTAAAGATGCGTGCATACACCAGTTGTTTGAAGAGCAGGTAGAGCGATCGCCTGATGCTATTGCATTAGTATTTGAAGATCAGCAACTTACCTATCAAGAGCTGAACCAACGAGCGAATCAGCTAGCGCACCATCTCCACAATTTGGGTGTGGGTGCAGAGGTACTGGTGGGGATATGTGTAGAGCGTTCCTTGGAAATGGTAGTAGGACTATTAGGTATTCTCAAAGCTGGTGGAGCTTATGTACCCCTAGATCCGGCTTATCCCGCAGAGCGCATTGCCTTCATGTTAGAAGATGCCCAAGTGCCAGTGCTGTTGACTCAGAGGCGGTTAGTTGAATCTCTTCCAAAACATCAAGGGCGTAACGTTTGTCTGGACACAGATTGGGAAGTCATTGAGCGACAGAGTGAGGAGAACCTTGGATGCAGTTTAACTTCTGAAAACCTAGCCTATGTAATTTACACTTCGGGGTCTACAGGCAGACCAAAGGGGGTACTGGTGGCACACCGAGGACTATGCAACCTGGCTAAAGCACAGATCCAGATATTCGACCTCGATCCCTCTAGCCGTGTCCTCCAGTTTGCTTCTTTGAGCTTCGATGTTGCAACTTCCGATTTGGTTATTGCCTTATGTTCGGGAGCAACTCTCTGTATTGCAACCAATGATGCTCTTTTGGCAGGTTCTGGTTTGATTGAGGTGTTGTGCGATCGAGCTATTACCCACATTGAATTACCAGCAGCAGTTTTGGGAGTTCTTCCTTTTGAAGAACTTCCTACCTTGCAGACAATTATTGTTGGGGGAGAAGCTGTTTCCCCCGACCTTGTTGCTAAGTGGGCACCAGGTCGTCGCTTCTTTAATGCTTATGGGCCGACTGAATCGACAGTTTGTGCCACGATAGCCGAATGTACTGATAGTACCAAGTCTCCTCCCATCGGTCGCCCCATTGCCAACACACAGGTCTATATTTTGGATGGCCAAAAACAGCTTGTTCCGATCGGTGTTCCCGGAGAACTATACATTGGCGGTGATGGTTTAGCACGGGGCTATCTCAACCGGCCCGAACTAACTAGCGATCGCTTTATTCCTAACCCCTTTAGCAACGAACCAGGTTCTCGCCTCTATAAAACTGGCGACTTAGCCCGCTACCTACCCGACGGCAATATCGAATTTCTAGGCCGCATCGATCACCAAGTAAAAATTAGAGGCTTCCGCATCGAATTAGGAGAAATTGAGGCAGTGCTGGGACAACACCCAGATGTGCAAGAGTCCCTAGTTATCAACCGTGAGGATGCCTCCGGCAATCAACGTTTAGTAGCTTACATTCTTTCCAACCTCAGACCCGAACGAGTGCCTTATCAAAGCGAGTGTCTGGCAGCATTTAATGAAATTTCTGTGGTGAAAGTTCGCACAGAAGACATTTCTATTGGTGGTATCTGCATAGTAGGAGTACCAGATACTTATCAACCTGGTAAACCTCTCTGGCTCTACCTGTGTCTTCCTGGTTCCAGTGACGAGCAATGGTTACAAGGTCGGATCGCTTGGCGACAAGGACAGCAATGTGGGATTCAGTTTACCCTTACTTGGAGCGAGCAGGATCTAGTTCAAAAAAGTATAGATTACCTTCTGGAAACTCAGGGTTTCTTGAAAGTTTTGCAACGCACAGCAGTCGGGAGCCTACGCGACTTTCTGAAGCAAAAGTTACCGGACTATATGGTGCCTTCCAGCTTTGTATTTTTGAATCATTTGCCGCTCACACCCAATGGTAAAATAGACCGTAAGGCGCTGCCTGCTCCAGATGCTCTTAACATAGAGTTAGAAACAACTTATGTTGCACCTCAAACTGAGATAGAACAAGCTATAGCTACTGTTTGGCAACAGGTATTACACTTAGAAAAAGTAGGTGTAGATGATAATTTCTTCGATCTAGGCGGTCATTCATTACTGATGGCTCAGGCTCATAGTAAACTGTGCGAAGTGGTGGATAACAAGGTTTCAATCATTGAAATGTTTAAATATCCAACCATCAGCTCTTTGGCAAAATATTTAACTGAGGAGTCGGCCGAACAATCCTCTTTTGGGCAAAGTCAAGACCGCGTTAAAAAACAAAAAGACGCAATGAATCGGCAGAAGCAAAAACAATCGCTAAAGGGAAAGAATAAAAATGGATAACTCGGAAACTCCAGACTCTATGAGGTACGTTGTTGCGCTTCAGCGCTCTTTGATGGTCTGGCCCCAACAACATACCGCTTCAAACTCTGCGCTGGCGATCGCAAGGTACACTTGTTGCGCTTGTGTTCTCAAAGAGGGCTAAAGCCCAACTACGTACCTCCCAAATTCTGCGCTTGCGATCGCCACAGAAAATAGTCCTAAGTATTGTTACAAAGAAGGAATAAAAATGGATAAATCTGAAACTTCCGATTCTATAGAAGGTATTGCCATTATCGGCATGGCAGGTCGTTTTCCGGGTGCTAAAAGTGTTGAGGAGTTTTGGGAAAACCTACGCGATGGTGTGGAATCTATTTCTTTCTTCTCCGAACAAGAACTGGTATCTTTAGGCATTGACGAGTCAGTGCTGCGTGACCAGCGCTATGTAAAAGCAAGAGCGGTACTAGAAGATATTGAGTTGTTTGATGCTTCATTCTTTGGGTTTAATCCGAGAGAAGCTGAAATCACAGATCCACAACACCGCTTTTTCTTGGAGTCGGCTTGGCAGGCGCTAGAAAATGCTGGCTATAACTCGGAAACATACGAAGGTTCGATAGGAGTTTACGCGGGTGCAGGAAGTTTCAATACTTATTTCTTGAATAACCTTTATCCCAACCGTCAATTAAGAGAAGCACTTGGAGATTTCCAACTTGCGATCGCCAATGAGAAAGATTTTCTGTCAACTCGCGTTTCTTACAAATTAAACTTGAAAGGGCCGAGTATTACTGTCCAAACAGCCTGTTCTACTTCATTGGTTGCTATTAGCATGGCTTGCCAAAGCTTGCTGAATTACCAATGCGATATGGCTTTAGCTGGTGGCGTTTCTATAGGCGTTAATCAAAAGACAGGATATTTTTACAAAGAGGGAATGATTCTTTCTCCAGACGGACATTGCAGAGCTTTTGATGCTAAGGCACAGGGAACTGTTAGCGGTAGCGGTGTGGGAATAGTGGTTTTGAAAAGATTGGAGGAAGCGATCGCAGATGGAGACTATATTCATGCGGTAATCAAAGGTTGTGCTATTAATAATGATGGTGGTTTTAAAATTGGCTACACAGCTCCTAGTGTAGATGGTCAGGCGCAGGCGATCGCAGATGCTCTAGCACTAGCAGAAATTCCCCCAGAAACCGTCAGCTATATAGAAGCTCACGGAACCGGAACACCCCTGGGAGATCCGATCGAAATTGCCGCGTTGACGCAAGCTTTCTCCCTCGAAACTAAGAAAAAAGGCTTCTGTGCGATCGGTTCGGCTAAATCCAATATCGGACATTTGGATACTGCTGCTGGTGTCACTGGCTTAATCAAAACTGTCCAGGCTCTCAAACACAAGTTAATACCGCCTAGCTTGCATTTTGAACAGCCTAATCCCAAGATTGATTTTGCAAACAGTCCCTTTTATGTCAATACTAAACTTTCCGAATGGAAAGCAGGTAAAACACCCCGTCGTGCTGGAGTTAGTTCTTTTGGCATCGGTGGAACTAATGCTCATGTAGTTCTTGAAGAAGCGCCTACTGTAGAAAAATCTGGAGAATCTCGACCATCACAACTGTTAATTTTATCGGCAAAAACTAGCTCTGCACTTGATAGTGCAACCGCAAATTTAAGCGAATATTTAAAGCAGCACCCCGATGAAAATCTTGCTGATATTGCTTATACCCTGCAAGTTGGTAGAAGGGCTTTCAGCCATCGAAGAATAGTAGTTTGCAATGAGCTTGAAGAAGGTGCGATCGCTCTCGAAAATCTCGATCCCAAAAAAGTTTTTACCAGCTTCCAAGAGTCCAAAGATCGACCTGTCGTGTTTATGTTTTCCGGGCAGGGTTCGCAGTACATCAATATGAGCTTGGAACTCTACCAAGTTGAACCAACATTTCGCGAACATATCGATCTATGTTCGGAAATTCTTCAACCTCATTTGGGAATTGATCTACGCCATGTACTTTATCCAAATGAAGCACAAGCAGAAGCAGCTACAAACCAATTAAAACAGACTGCGATTACACAACCAGCATTATTTGCGATCGAGTATGCTTTAGCTAAATTGTGGATGTCTTGGGGAGTGCATCCCAAAGCGATGATTGGTCATAGCATTGGTGAATATGTAGCAGCTTGTTTAGCTGGTGTTTTCTCCTTAGAGGAGGGCTTATCATTGGTAGCGGCACGAGGTAAATTAATGCAACAACTGCCGAGTGGTTCCATGCTTGCAGTTCCACTGCCAGAACAGCAAATGCAACCATTTTTGGGCAATAAACTTGATTTAGCTGTGATTAACGGAGCATCTATGAGCGTGGTTTCAGGTGCTACTGATGCCGTAGATGAATTGGCACAAGAACTACTCGCAAAAGGTGTAGAGTGTCGCCGATTGCACACTTCTCATGCCTTCCATTCACAGATGATGGAGCCAATTTTAGACCCCTTCACCGAACAGGTTAAAAAAGTTAAGCTGAACTCGCCTAAAATTCCCTACATCTCCAATGTCACTGGTAATTGGATAACAGCGACGCAGGCGACAAATCCGAGTTATTATGCTCAACATCTGCGGCAAACAGTACGCTTTGCTGATGGCTTACAACAGCTATTAAAAGACCAAAATCAAATATTGCTAGAAGTGGGGCCCGGACGGACGTTGAACACGCTAGCAAAACAGCATCCTAATAAGAGGGCTGAGCAGATTGTACTTTCTTCATTACGCCATCCACAAGACCAAAATTCAGATGTAGCTTTCTTACTTACTACATTGGGTAAACTCTGGTTAGGAGGAGTACAAATAGATTGGTCTAAATTTTATGCTGATGAGCAGCGTTATCGTCTCCCATTGCCAACCTATCCGTTTGAGCGCCAACGCTATTGGATTGAAGCACCGGGAATCGAGCAACCGATTAAAACTGCATCTTTACCAGATGAAAGTTCCCCAATATTAGATTCAACACTAATTCATTCTAGACCAAATTTACAGCATAGTTATATTGCTCCTAGAGATGAAATAGAGCAAACTATTGCTACTATCTGGCAAGAATTTCTCGGCATTGAGCCAATAGGAATTAATGATGACTTTTTTGATTTAGGCGGAGACTCATTATTAGCCGTTCAACTAATAACAAAATTAAACGAAACACTGCAAAAATCATTGTCTCCCCATAGCCTATTGCAATCATCGACTATTGCAGCTTTAGCTGCATTAATTAAAGATAATTCCAATTTATCGGACAGTGATAAACAGCAAACCAAGCAAGCTTCGGAGTCATTGTTAGTAGAAATTCAGCGCGGTAGTTTTAAACAACCTTTCTTCTTAGTTCATCCGGTAGGTGGTCACGTTTACATTTATCGGGATTTAGCGCGTTATCTAGGTTCCGATCAACCTGTTTTTGGAATACAAGCGCACGTCTCAGATGGGGAAACAGAGTCTTTTACTGTTGAAGAAATGGCGACTCGCTATATCGAAGCAGTGCGCGTTCAACAACCTGAAGGCCCATATTTTTTGGGTGGTTCTTCTTTTGGAGGTACTGTTGCTTTTGAGATGGCGCAGCAACTCAAAGCCCAAGGTGAAAAGATAGCACTGCTAACCTTAATAGATACTCCTGGCCCTGGTCAAATGCCTGTTTTAGAAACGGAAGATGATACAGCAATTTTGCTATATTTACTAGGCGTTGGTTTTAATCTGTCTCTTTCTATGGATGTCCTTAAAAAACTTGAGCCAGATGAGCAACTTCTCTACTTTTTGGATCAGGTAAAGATCGCTAATAGGGTAGTGCCTCCCGATTTTGGTTTACCTCAGATTCGCGAGTTTCTTCATCTTTTTAAAGTACACGCCCAAGCGATGCTAAGTTACATCCCTCAAACTTATGGAGGTCGAATTATATTTTTCCGTGCTACAGAACAAAATGAAGTTAATGCCAAAAATCCAGAATTACCTTGGATTGAGGTTGCTCGCCTAGGGGTAGAAGTTCTAGAAGTGCCGGGAAATCATATTACTATGAATTATCCCCCTAATGTTCAGGTTATGGCTGAACAACTCAGATCCTATCTTGATTAGGTACGTAGTTGGGCTTTAGCCCTCTTATGGCCCAAGCCCAACTACTTACTTTTTCAAGATGGCCCAAGCCCAACTACTTACTTTTTCAAGATGGCCCAAGCCCAACTACTTACTTTTTCAAGAGGGCCCAAGCCCAACTACTTACTTTTTCAAGAGGGCCCAAGCCCAACTACTTACTTTTTTAAGAGGGCTAAAGCCCAACTACTTACTTTTTTAAGAGGGCTGAAGCCCAACTACTTACTTTTTCAAGAGGGCTAAAGCCCAACTACTTACTTTTTTAAGAGGGCTAAAGCCCAACTACTTACTTTTTCAAGAGGGCTAAAGCCCAACTACTTACTTTTTCAAGAGGGCTAAAGCCCAACTACGTACCTTTTATGTATGAATATCGGAAATTGACAATAGAAGAACGGGTGCAACTTGTCAATCAAAGGTTGGCTAAGGGATATCCTGCTCATTCTCCACCTCATCCAGTGCAAGATTCTGAATTTTACCATCTTACCGTTAGTTGTTTTGAGCATAAATCTCGCATTAATACTCAGGAACGCCGTCAGCAACTTTTAGATATAATTTTTGATAGTTTTATTTCAAATGGTATAGAAATTAATGCTTGGGTAGTTTTACCAAATCATTATCATCTCTTAGTGCATCATATTAATATGTCACAATTAAGTGTACTCTTTCGTTCCATTCACGGCCCGTTAGCTCGACAATGGAATATTGAGGATAATCTTACAGGTAAAGTGTGGCATTCGTTTAGCGATCGCGCTATTCGTTCAGAAAGACATTATTATACAACCATTAATTATATCAATTACAATCCTGTCAAACATGGCTGGGCAAAATCTCCTTATGATTGGTCAGCGAGTAGCGTACATTGGTATTTAGAGTATCAAGGAAGAGACTGGCTAAGAACTGTATGGACAGAATATCCAGTAAGAGATTATGGAAAAGGATGGGATGATTAAGGTAAGTAGTTGGGCTTCAGCCCTCTTA
>NZ_JAUBWA010000046.1:19496-50273 GCF_036702825.1 Microcoleus sp. A003_D6
AAAGGTAAGTAGTTGGGCTTCAGCCCTCTTAAAAGGTAAGTAGTTGGGCTTCAGCCCTCTTAAAAGGTAAGTAGTTGGGCTTCAGCCCTCTTAAAAGGTAAGTAGTTGTGGTTCAGCCCTCTTAAAAGGTAAGTAGTTGTGGTTCAGCCCTCTTAAAAGGTAAGTAGTTGTGGTTCAGATATAAGAGGGCTAAAGCCCAACTACGTACCTAGAACTTATGCAGTGTAACAATTAGAAACTTTCAGTCAAAGGACAACTCATGGCTTTATATTCAGATAATACCCAATTAAACAGCGAAAACTCATCGTCATTGCTACTAGAAATGATGTATGGGTTTAAAATATCTCAGGCTCTTTTTGTAGCGGCTAAACTGGAAATTGCAGATATTCTGAGTGATGGTTCTAAGACTGCTGATGAACTTGCGAAAGCTGCTGGTGTAAATTCTCAGGGTATTTATCACCTGATGCGTATGCTAGTAAGTGTTGGTGTATTTTCTATTGAAGATAATGACAAGTTTCGATTAAATTATTTGGGAAAACATCTTCTAACTGGTACTTCTGATTCTTTACGAGGTACGGTTTTGGGAATGGGTGATGAACTATATCAGGGATGGGGCAATTTACTCTACGGTATAAAGACTGGAGAAACTGCTTTTGAACATACTTTTAAGACTGATTTTTATAGCTATTTGAAGCTGAATTCTGAGGCGGCAGTAAATTTTAATGAGTGGATGAAGGAGACAACAAGGGAGTGGCTGCTTCCGGTGCTTGAAGCTTATAATTTTTCAGATGTTAAGACACTGGTGGATGTTGGAGGGGGGATTGGAACGCTAACGGCTGTGATTCTGAAGGCGAATCCGAAGATGCAAGCGATTTTGTTCGATCGCGAAGATGTTGTTGTGGATGCAAATCCGGTTTTGGAAGTGGCTGGAGTTGCAGATAGGTGTCAAATAGTTGGAGGCAGCTTTTTTGAGGCGATTCCCCCTAGTGGCGATCTTTACTTACTCTCTCGTGTCCTCCTCAATTGGGACGATGTTCATGCTATTACAATTCTTAAAAATTGCTATCAAGCTATGACAGCTAAAGATCGGCTGATGATTGTTGATTTTATGTTGCCTGAAGGCAAAATGTCGCCATTTATTGGCATGGGTAGCCTAACTTTGTTCATTCTGGGGGGTACTTTCATGCGGACAAAGGATGAATTTTATAATTTACTTTCCTCCGCAGGGTTTAAAGTGACTAATATGATAGAAACGAAAGGGCCAGTAAGTGCGATCGAGGCGAAACCTGCTTGACATTAGCAGGTCTAAAAACACCGGAATTATTCTGGTGTAGGATTACTATTGCTCAATTAATCTCAATTTTCTTATAGCAATTATGAAAAGTTCTGCAACAATAACAAAAGTAGGTTGGGCTGCACTTCGTTCCCCCCGACATCCGAACTATAGCAATATTTTTCATAATTGCTATTATCAAGACTTGAACAAATTTCAAGTCCAAACAAAGCGCAAACCTGCTATGTGTTAGGCAAATACGTGACCATTATGTTGCAGCCAAGCGAAAAAGCGATCGATCGCACTTTAACTGTGCGATCGCGTTGCTAGCGATTTCAATCGCCCGCTTTATGGTCGATATCCATCTATCCTACTGCTTCACTTGATTGTGTTCCCACTTCCAAACACAGCTAGAAATCAAATTCGTGCAGATATGAGCCGTAATTGGCACTAACAAATTGCCAGTAGCTAAAACGCTGTAACCCAACAGCAATCCGACAGCCGTTGCCCAAACAGCATAAGGCCACTGATCCATGCCTCCCAAGTGCAGAATGCCGAAACAAAAACTCGATAAAACTAAACCGGTAACATTCAATCCCAAAGCAGACAGCATCACGCCTCGAAATAGCAATTCTTCGCTAAGTCCGGGCAGCAGTCCCAGCCAAATTAAATCCGGCCAAAACAAAGGTTTGAGCACTACTTCCAAGTAAACGTCTGCACTCCGGCGATAACCCGGCCAAAGCTGATAAACGATCGCACTGCCACCTGTAATTGCCAGTCCGATCGCACATCCTTTGAGCAAGTCGATTCCTATCAATTTGACTGGCAAAAGCGATACCGATCCAAATAGCAACCACAATTTAGCTACCGCCAGCAACATAATTGCTGTCACGCCCATTGCTACTAAAACTTGGGTGCGCGTCAAGGGTTCAAGTTCAGGATTTTCGGGAAGTTTTTCTGCCACTTAATCACTTTTAGATTTGAGTTTTGAGATTTGAGATTTGTTGGGTTTAGTCAGACAAACAACGCAGGGAGGAGATGTCTGCACCCAAGGAAGCTGGACTGATGCCGGCTCGCAAAGCCACCAAAACTCCGATCGCCTCTAAATATGAGTTTACCTGCAAAGCTTTGATTCCGAGTTTTTCTGGAGTCGCCTGCATCTGGGTTTTGTTGTCGCCCACAGCGATGATTTGTACGGACGATCGCGCGCTCAAACTCAGAATAGCACTGCCGCCGCAGGCTGTGGCGGGTATCACCACCGCATCGACTCGATCTGCCCACAAATCCTGGGACTCGAAATCTCGCCTGTTTGCATAGAATTTCTCTCTTGTGGGGTGGGCATCTTGCCCGCCCAATACCTGCGTGCGGGCATCTTGCCCGCCCAATAGCTGGGACAGGCAAGATGCCTTTCCCACAGTAGGAGTGACAAATTGGGGAGCTTTGCTCAGGCCGGCAAGGACGCAAGGTAGGAAAGTATAGCCGATTTCCTCAGCAGCCGATCGCGGGGACAGGTGCGGATCGAGGGGAAGCGCAGACAGCGCGGGGGCATGGGCGCAGGGGATTTTAAACGTCCTGACGATGAGGTGGCTGATGACAGCTTCCGCGCCTGCGAGGGGGTCAACTCCTTTGCCGCGGCGGTAGTTTTCGAGGGCGAGGCTGCCTTCATCGTCGGGAAATCTGGCCACAACTGCGATCGCCTCTACTCTTGCTTGTCGGATTAATTTTTCGGCTGCGCGCAATAAACTGTCGGGATTGCCGATCGTCCCCCAGGATGCCCCTGATTCGGAAATACGCAATTCTACTTCCAGGGGGCGATCGGTTAAAACACAATCAGTTATATTCAAACCCAATGTAGCTCTCGCTGCATCAGCCGCTTGCAAGTGGCGCAACTGCAAGTCTGGTTCGATCGCGGAATCTAGGATTAAGCCGATGCGATTTTGATGTACCGGTTGCAAGCCCCAGCATCCGGCCGCAAATTTGTCAAGGGCGTAACCTTCGACGTAGAGAGCGTTAGGTATCGGCCAATAAAGTTGAGCGCCGTTGAAGACGTTGGGGTGAGCGATCAGGGTGTCTGAAATTTGGGCGATCGCCCTAGCCACGGGCAGCGCATCTCCTGCAAACCCACCAATCGAGGCTCCAACGCCTGTGGGGACTATCAAAACCACTGTTAAAGGGCGGGGGTTCACGGTGTTGCGGGGGATGCTTCCACGAGCACGTAGCCTTCTACCACAGCCTTTTGCCGATCGACATCCACGTCTGTGACTGCCCAGCGCAGGGGTTCGCCGTGTTTTTGCAGTTCAATTTCAATAGCCGAGTGCAGTTGCTCGGCGGTCTCGTGGAGGTCAACTTCTGCGGAAATGAAATGGGTGGTCATAGGGCGATCCATAGTCGTTGTACTGCGATCGGTACTATTGTCAATTTTAGCTTAGTCCTAGGATTTACCGAACTGGCGATCGTACACAATGTCTTCTTTTTCTGTTTCTATCTTCAAGTTCGATCGGGGAAAAGAAACACACAGCAACACATAACCTTCGGCCTGAAGTTCGGGACTAACGCCCATGCAATCAACTTGCTTAACTTGACCCTCAATAACTTTAGCAGCGCAAGTAGTACAAACCCCCGAATTGCAAGAGTTCGGCAAATCAATCCCAGCGGCGAGCGCAGTTTGCAAAATTGGTTGATCTTCCGGCACTTCTACGGTATAGGTGCTGCCTTGGTGAAGTAATTCAACGGTGTAAGTTTGAGACATATTTCGATTATTGGTTTGAATTCCCAATTGGAATTTACGCTAGATTTGGAAACAAAGCAACGATTATTTTACCGCTGTTGGTGATTTTGTGCAAATTTACATTTTTTTATGTTGCTGGTAATTTTTCTTAAAAATTAATGCAAAAAAAAGCCATCTTGTCAAGCAGTTTACCGCGAAATATTAGATTTTTTTAATGATTTATTTATTTATTTCCGAGACGGTCGAGGTAGCTTGAAAAATCAAACTAGGTCAGTCGTAGTCGTAGGGTGCGTCGCCACAAACAATCTCTAATTAAATATCGACCATCTCGCAAGCGACGCACCTCAGTTCTTCAAGAGTCGAGTATAAACAACCCTGAGTTTCAATCACACAACATTTTTTAGTAATCGTAGGGTGTTTCGCTTGCGAGAAAATCCCTAAATAAGCTCGACAATCTCATAGCGACGCACCTTATATACAGGGGTGGAGACAAAAACAATACTTATTTTGTACCGTCGCTTTTTATAAATGGTATAATATTTGCCTTCAAGCCAACAACTCATCAACCGCAACACTAAAACCCGGCAGCACTAGCTGAGTGCTGATTGTAGAACCCAAGTTAAAAGTCAACTTTTGAGTTTGAGTCATAATCATAATCCAGCGACTTTCAGGAAAAACAATCCAAACTTCCAGACAACCCGAATCTAAATACTCTTGTGCTTTCAGAAAAATCTCTTCCGCAATATCAGTAGGAGAAACAATTTCAGCAACTAACAGCGGACTTTGAGGAAAAGTAGGAACATCGCCATATTCAGCAACCAGTTCAGCAGTCAGATAAGCCACATCCGGCCGTCGTACTCGCCTTTCAGTACGACAAGGAACCTCCGTATAGACTTCGCCACCTTGTCCGCTAGAATCTTTGTAATTTCCCCAAGAACGATCTAGTCTAGATTGGATTCGACTGTGTTTTACTGTCATGCCATTTTTCTCCGAGATTTGCCCGTCCACCCATTCCATATCATCGGCGGGACAGGCGATGAAGTCTTCTAGAGAAACATTTTCTGATAAAACGGCTGCCATTACCATAGCCATTTACTCCCTTTTGCAGAACTCACTCATATTGTAGCAATCAATTGGTAATGGGTAATTGGGAATTGGGAATGAGTTGATTGGAACTGAGATATTGCACCATTTTCAGCAACAGGCAAGATGCCTGTTCCACAAGAAAATTAATATCTTTGTGGAACAGGCATCTTGCCTGTTCATAAAAGGCTTATTGAGAATCGTGCAATATCTCAGTTGGAGTAAAAAAATAACCCATACCCAAAGCCCTATGCCCATTCCCCATTTACTCAATATCAATTTGATTGGGAGGCTTAGGTTGAGCCGGTTTCTCATCCTTCAAAGTTTTACGCCCCGACGAAGCATAATCCTTATACAAATCCACAAACATCTTTGTCAACTGCTGCAAAGAAAGTTGTTCCCCATTAACTTGAGCTTTCATATAAGCTTTAAGCACTTCAATGTAAGCCAAACCGAGGGCAAGCGTGAGAGTTGCTGCGGTTGCACCGGAGATAGCACCGCCCACAACAGTACCCGCACCAGGAATCATTTTAATCAAATTAGTCACAATACTTCTGCCGACAGCAGTAACCCCACCAGCGCCGCTAATAGCAGACAGCATCGCCGAAATAAACCCCTTATCAAAGGGTATTCCAAAAATCACAGTAATATTAGCAATCATTGCGGTTTGCATCGTCATCAAAATCGGCGCATCAGCAAACGGTACAGGAGTCGCACCGACAATTGCAGAACCTGCCACATAAGCACTTAGATACTTAAATGCCATATCGGATTTGAGCGCAATATTTGCAATTTGTTCTTTCACAAAAGCTTTTTTAGCTACTTCCGGCAGCAGTTGAAAAGTAGCATCCACCAACTTATCTAAACCGTGAGATTTTACTGTATAATCCTCATCAATTTCTTCCGGTTCAGCCATGACGGGGATGATTTGACTGACGGGCAAATTCATGTGTTCCAGTTGCTTGAAAAACTCGCCCGGCTTTTTCGATGCAGTCTGAGTCAGCACTAAAATAACTGGTACATCTTTAACTTCCATTTCCTTGAGCCAGCTTTCCTCCACAGATTCTATTCTATTTGCACCGTGATTGATGCAGTACCAAATGACGTGAATGTGTTCTTTTGGGTGCAGGAGTCTTTGGTCTTCAATCAGTTTAGCAACATTTAATTGAATAACTTTAATTTGTTCGGCGTTGAGTTCGAGTCCGGGAGTATCGTAGACTGTAATCGGGCAATTCGGTTTGGTATATTGGCGGATGCCTTGAGTTATGGGGCGGCCGACTCCGGTTTCTGCTAAGCGTTGGCGAAAAACGGAATTTATCAGGGTACTTTTGCCGACGCCGGTTTTGCCGATGACTAAAACATTGCACTGTCCCACTTGGCTTTCTGCCTCTTTGAAGGCGTAGTAACTTCTATTTAAAAGCTCGTCTAAGGAAAAGTCGTCTGACATGGCGGTTTGCTCCGATAATGGGATTAGTCAGTATGTGTGTATAAATAATGCCCGCCGAATAGAATTCGGGGCTATACAAACGAAGTCCGCCTTCGCGGACTAAAAGAGTAAAGGTAGTAATTTAGCCCTATTTGGTATAATTTAATATTTTAAGCTAACAATTCATCGACGGCAATGCTAAAACCTGCGAGAACTTGTTGAGTGCTGGCTGTTTCGTCGGCTCGAAATCCCAATATTTGATTTTGTGTCACCACGAATACTAAATGACTGTCAGGAAAAACTAGCCAGACTTCCTGACAGCTAGATGCTAAATATTCCTGAGCTTTGAGAAAAACATCTTCAGCAATATCTGTGGGCGAAACTATTTCAGCAACTAGCGGGAAACTCTGCGGTAAAGTACGAACATCACCGAATTGTGCAACTAATTCGGGTGTGAGATAAGCTACATCGGGACGGCGAACTTGTCGGTTGGTGCGGCAAGGTGCTTCGGTATAAACTTCACCTCCTGGGCCCCTGGAATCTTTGTAATTTCCCCAACAACGACTTAGCTTGGATTGAATTCGACCAGTTTTCAGTGTCATGTCATTTTTCTCTACGAGTTGTCTGTCCACCCATTCCATGTTGTCTGGCGGATTGGCCATGAAATCTTCTATGGTAAGATTATCCTGTACGGCGGTAGTCGCCAGCAGAGCCGTTTCCTCGATTTTGGGTAATTCGCTGATAGTCGCCAGCATAGGTGTTTCCTCAACTTTGGATAGTTCGCTAATTCTATTATGACTGATGCTGTGAAAATTGTTGGGATGATAGGTAAGGTGCGCTGTGCGAACCCTACAAAGTATATCTCATTGATTATCTCCCAGTTTTCTGATTAAAAATCTGACTTCTTCGAGCAGAGTATTAAATCGCTGGTCGTTTTCTAATTTGTACTGTTGAAAATCCTCATTCCGCCGCCGGATTTCTTCATCCCGTTGACTGTCTCTTTCTAAAAGAGCATTGACAGCGCCTACCAGCATATCGACATTGCGGTTAGTTTGTTCGATATTCCGAGTCGTTCGATCTACAGTGGCAGCCAAATCATCCATCATTTCGTCTGTCCAGCGTTCCGTTGTCATTGTTTTTTGCCTCGGCTTGTTTTCTAGGGATATTTTAGGTAGTCCAATTATATTTTAGCGATCGCCCTTGCTGAAGTGTTGTGCTACAAATTAGAAATGTTCGAGCACATATTTTTCCTGTGCGTAAACATTCCGCAGCGACTCAACTGCTATTTGCGGCAACATAAACTTAATCACTCCCACCAATCGCCCCCAGTCGAACAATTTAGGAACCGAAACAGCTTGATGAAATTTCTGTGCATAGAAATCCACCCAAAAATCCGGTGCATTTCTCTGTTTCTTGCTCGCCATCCGCCGCTTCCAGTAACCAAAATCTAAACCTTTGGGCGATTCTACTCCCAAAATTGGCGGTAAGTCGGCGTAGCTGACAAAGCGACTCATGCCTTGGGCGTGTACGTAAAGGATGTGCCGCCACCGCTCGATGCGATATATTTGTTCTACCTTGATTTTGAGGAGACGCGCGATCGCCTCTTTAGTCGCAAATCGGCTCAAGGGATGAACGGGGGTTGATTTTTGCGAAAAGTTTGCTAACATAGTCTGTAATTGTTTGAGATGAGTAGTTGACGTGTCGTTTGAGATGAGTAGTTGACCTGTCGTTGACGGGTGTTTGAACTCTCGGAAAGCGGTAGTTGCCCTCCTTGAAAGCAAGAATTTGATTTGAACAGGCGATCGCCCTTTAGTTTTCCAGGCGTAAGGACGATCGCTTTTTACGATAAAACCATCTTATGATGGTACACCATCAGTTGTCAAGTATGGGTTTAGTTAGATTAAAAGTCAGAGAATTCGCTGCTGAGAAAGGCTGGACACTAAAAGAGGTTTCAGAGCGATCGGGAGTCATCTACAGCACCGTCAGACACTACGCCCGCTGTCCGGGGGTGTCAACTATTGACTTCATTTCCATACACAAATTGGCTCGCACCTTTGATGTGATGATTGAAGATTTGGTGGAAATTGTGCAGGAATAGCCGATCGACCTTTACGATAAAACTATTAAAAACTAAATCTAGTTTTCTGTCAATGGGTTTAATTAGATTGCGGGTAAAAGAGTTTGCGGCGGAGAAGGGTTGGACGCTAAAAGAGGTTTCAGAGCGATCGGGAGTCATCTACAGCACTCTGACAACCTATTCGCGTTCTCCGGGGATGGCAATGGTTGATTTTACGTGCTTGCTGAAGTTGGCGCGGACGTTTGATGTGATGGTGGAAGATTTGGTTGAGGTAGTGAAAGAGTAGGGCGATCGGCCAAGCTAAGATAGAGAAGTAAGCTTTTGACATCAGTAATGGTTGAATTGCTAGAAATCCCCAAAGCGCAACAGGTAGTCATTACAGATGATGCGCTGACAGTCGATCTATCTGATGGTCGTACTATTTCGGTTCCTTTAGCGTGGTATCCTCGGCTGTTACACGGTACACCGGGCGATCGTAATAATTGGCGATTTATTGGTGAGAACGAAGGAATGCACTGGCCCGAACTTGACGAAGACATCAGCGTCAAAAATATCATTCTCGGTAAACCGTCTGGAGAAAGTCAAAAGTCATTTCAGCGGTGGTTAGACGATCGCGCGAACAAAGTCTAATATCAAACCAGGTTTTATGTTAAATTAATTTGTTTGTAGTAAGGACTTCAGTCCTGATTTACGAAAACCAAAACGACTTTGGCTTACATCTTTTAACTCAAAAGATAGCGTCTGAATTACTCCAGACGCGATCGAATTTTTATCAACTCAATATTGCTCGACAGTTGCCCACATTGGATTCACAGACTCACCTCGTTGCAGCGCTTCCCAATCAGAAGTAATCGGCTGGAAAGAACAGTAGCACAGCACAATTCGCAAGTCAGTATCAAAGGAAGAAAACTGGTGAACGCTAGTAACTATCCAGTCTCCATCTTTTCCGTGAGTTACTGCATTACCGGAGTCAGATAGATTGTCGTAGTCGCGGGTTCTGTCCCCCGGCTGGGGAAGAATTGGGTTTTCTTCCCAACTCCAGTTTTCCCACAGAATATCAGTTAAACCGCCCCTCGGCATAAGCTGGCGTTCTTCCCAACCGGGAGCACTCATCGTTTCGGCTTTGTAGACAATCCAGATTTTTTTTGCCATTTTTACCTCTGTCTTTTACCAATGAGACTATTTTGATAAAGTGATTAGTTCAGGTAATTGTTCGCGACTGGCCCACCAATCCTCTAACGATATAGACACAAGTTGTACATCATCGGAATTGCTCAGCGATACTGCGGGTAAATCCGACCAAATTGTTCTGTAGATAAAATCAATTATTTCTATGATATCCTCGCTATCGTAAGGGTAACGACCGCCAGAAAAATCTTCATAATTCACATCAGGATGTGTTAGCAAATATTCAAATGCCAGTTTCAAATACTCCAAATCATCGTGATTGCTAGCGTTTTGTTTCATCCACTGAACTAATGGCAAATAATCTTGCATTTCATCCGGCGGTAGTTCGTGATGATTGAACCACGCAACTGTTATGTCAGATAAATAGTGATTGACCATTGCTGCACTAATTTTCATAATTATTCCTGCTCAAGGAGTTACTTGCACCTTTAGCATCTCCCACGTTTCCTTTTCCATGCTCAAGGTATTGCCCACTTCTTGCAAAAGTTCATAACCCCTTGAATCTATGGGTATTTCTTCCTCAATGAGAATATCGCACAAAGTCTCTAATGCCAAATTCCACTCACCCGCATTGATGTAGGATTGAAGAAATTCTATTTGAGTGTCTGAGAGAGATTCTTTAAGTTTGTCAAGGACTTCATTCAATTTTTTAACCACGATTTTATAGTCAAACATGAGTCGATCTCCTTAATAATTATCTACGGATTGAGCGGTATATTGGTCGGAAAAGCTGTGATTAAACCTCTGCCATCTGGTTCTACAATTACCCTTATGTTAACACCATTCCTGGTTCCATCAATCTGCCATTTTACAGGTTTTCCTCTCTTAGTGTATTTAGCACCAGGCGTTCCATTTTGCTGGAACCAGATAGAATTAGGGTCTTTCACCACTTCAGAAATATAATTAATTGTCTGTTCATCGCTCCAGCCTGTGGGAAATTCACTTTTACCAGAAATTCCTCTACCAGGGCCGTGACCTCCCCCAGTTGCGTCACTATCGAGAATATGTGTCCGTTGCTGAGAGTTGATTTGAGATAGATTATTGACATCAATTCCACTGGGAATATTGCCTAAAGAATGGTTGCTCATAGATGGCTTTTGGAGATTGCCATAATTTTATAGTCAAACAGGAGTTTATCTCCTATCTGACGGCTTCTGGTGAATCATATGATGCTTGTTGCATCAACTAACTTTCGTCTATTTCCTCTGAATCATTCCATTCTAGTTCATCTTCTTCCTGCTCTTCTACTTCTTCTGATTCCTCTGAGTAATTGAACATAAAGACGAATTTGTTCTTAGGCAGAATTAGTGTTGGCAAATAGAGAGGTTGATCATCCCAACTATTTTGTTTTTCACCTTTTTGATACATAACAACCAGTACAGGGACATCAGGGTATTTTTGTCTGGGCTTACTTAGCCACTGACTTTGTGCAAAACCACGCCGCCAAGGTCGAGTAGGTTGGTTTTTCAATTCGAGCCCATCACTACCCCTTTTACCTCGACGAACGTTGAGAATACCCTTATGGATACCTTCTGCTTTCATTGCTTGAAGTGCCTGTTTGACTCGCTCATCTTCCCAGACATACCCAGAACAGGAACGGCTTGGCATTTCTGAAATAATCTTGATTAAATCGTCGATGTCTACTTCATGGTATTCATCATCTCCCTTAAATGTAGACAGAAGTTTATCAAGTGCGTCTGTGTGTTTTTTAACTTCAGAAGCTTTCCACAGTGGATCGGGGGGGTAAATAGAAGATCCTGGGGTAAAAGCACCAATGGCTGCTGGATTAAGGACATTGGCACGGGTTGGTCTAAGTTTGCGACCAACCCACACTGGCGTAAGCTTAATTTTGCCAGTGTTCTCATCAATTACTTCACGCATACCCTCATCTGACTCATGGATAGCGCGGAAATCCTCTAAAATGTGTTCGGGTAAAAAGAGGCGAGTAACATCTAACAATTCCTTACGATAACCAAACATTCGTGCGTGCTGATGAACTGTGTCCATCGTCTTTTGCTTGGCATCACGCCCGTAATAAGTAATCATCAATCCTTCAATAGTTACACCACGCCCCAAGCGGTTTCCTCCAATTAGAATGTTTATACCTGGGCTGTATTTTGGTTCCTTATCTGGATTGGTGGCATCAATAACTTTTGGTATAGTATTTCGTAACTGATACTCTAGCTCCACAACAAGGTCATTGAGAGGTGGTAAGTTAGAAGCTGTTTTGCTTAACTCCGCATGAGCTTCACTTAACCACTTAAGTGCATCCTCTCGCTTTGTGACAGATGATTTAGCTCGCAGAGCTTTGTCAAGCTCTACAACAAAGCTGCGAATAACCTTTTCCAACGTGCTGTGAGTAATCCGCTTGTGGTCAATATGAGCTAAAAAAGAATACTTAGCATCTATATCTTTTGCTGATTTCATTTTGTATATTGAACCCACGAAAAAACAGCACAAAGCTAATTTCAGCTTTGGCGGCATATCCCAATTATCTCCAGGGTTGATTTTTCCTCCCTGTTTTTTTAACTGATCCAGCTCTTCGGCTTTCACCGTACAGCAATGTTGGCTATTTGCTTCAAAAAAAATGTCTCCTCCTATATAAGCATTGCCTGGTTTAGAAAGTACACAGAAGGCGGGTTTACAGGGGTGGTCGAGATTTTGCAGCAACAAGCTTTGAGGAGTAGCTGTGATTTGTAAATATATGTGATTAGCAACTTGTTTCCTAATTTCGGCGATTATTTCAAATATCCTACTATCAGGAACCGTATTTTTTTCCTTCTTAGCTTGCTTGGCTTCATTGGTATTTAGACTAGCATTATCAGCCTCATCATCAAATATTAAAGTGGGTACGCTACTGGCTTGAGCAGACTTGAGAACCTTAAGTAAGTTCTCAAGGTGACGCACATTTTTTGTGGATACTAAGACAACACCAGTATCATTGATATAGTCATGCAGTTGATTAGCAAATTCTCTGGGATCATTTTTCCATTGTTCCCAATTAAAGACAACAGGGCCACCTTTGATCTGATTTGCAAAACGATCTGCTGTTTGTTTACCTAGCCATGTATTATCAGATGTTAATACAATGAAGCAACGGAATTTATTAGCTTCAGCAAGTGCCAGCGTAGCAATGGTAGTATTAGTTTTGCCGCTTTGGACTTTGCCATAGATTAGTCCAGTCGTACCATAAGGTATTTTACCTTTATGATGATTGCTAACAATACCTGTTCCTGTAGCACCAACATCACCAGAGCCAAATGTTGTTGAGTAAACATCAACGCAATTTTGAACAATTTCAACAGCAGCTTGCTTTAACTGCTCTGCTTCTGTGTTTCCAAGTTTGCTCTTAATCCTGTCAAGAAAGTTGTTGATACAATAGCCATCATTTTTAATCGGAATCTTACTCATGGCGGTTTTTTTATTTATTTTACAAAACTACGCGAGGCCAATCATTCTGAGGTACAGTCTGATTCATCTGCTGCCTGCCTGGACCACTTACATGATAACTTCCTTGAGGTCGCCTAGACACAGATATGTGTTGATCACTAATATCTGCATTTTGATCCACTATACTCCAAAATTGCTCTTCAGCTATGCAGCAGATACCATCTTTGTGACAGACTAGCGCTATAAATGTCGAAAAGTCAGGATACTTATCATACACAGTAGCTAGAGCAGATTTTTCCTGAGCGCTCAAGGTGAAAGACCATGCAGAAGTGGCTTTCTTAGAAACCTTGAAGAGAATAGCCGACTTACTGCTATCACTTTCCACTAAGTATATTGACTGGTGTATTGCAAAAGCATGGGTGATGGTAATCCTGCATCCATAGTTAATTAACCTTAAGAACGCTGCACCGTGTAGAAAATCCCGATCGTTAATCATACAGACAACGCGCTAACAGTCGATATATCTGATTATCGTACTATTTCTGTACCTTTAGCTTGGTATCCTCGGCTATTACACGGTACACCGGGCGAACAAAGTCTAATATCGAACCAGGCTTTCTGTTAGATTAAACAGACTCACTCGTTACGGCAGTTTCTCTCGTAACGCCAGCCAAGCTTTGAGTTCTTCATCCAAAACATACTTATCACTATTCGCGAGTGCAGCGATAACTTTCAACCGATTTTTAAGCTGTCTTAACTCTCGAATTTCTTGAATAGGAAGCGTTTTCCAATTGGCAGCCTTTTGTGCCACATCTTCCCGCGATTCTTTGATGTTATCCCAAAACCACTGTAGAATTAAGTTGACATCCAGAACAGAATCGTTGGCAACTATTCCGTATTTTGCGATCGCCCCAGCCCGCAACATCATTGACGAAATCCTCACCGACTCCCCGCTACCAGGTTTTTTCTGTTCCGCGGCTTCAGCCAGTCGATCGTAAATTGCGGTTGCTACTTCTGCCCAAGGGCGATCGCACAAACCCGCATTATTTTCACCTTTTCGAGCCTTCGCAGAGGAAACATCGGCTAACAACAGCCAGTTAAAGTCTTGTGGTGCGGTGGTTTGAGCCGATAATGTATTTTTCACCCAAGCCAGTACGGATTTAGGATTTTGTTCGAGGATGCGATCGATCGATATTATCGGGGGAGATTGAGTCATAATCAAATAGGCGATCGGCCTGAACTAACAGTTTCTATTTGCATTCACAATCTCACTGGCAATTTTTTAAGCAATTCATTAACAATAATTTGAGCGATCGGACTATTTTGAGAAAGAATTTGCAAGCGTTTTAAAACATCAAGACTCAAATCTAAATTTTCTTTGGCTGCATCGATCGACCTTAAAGAATCTGCTGCGGTGAGTGTAAGCTCATCATCCGGTGTCTCAAGCATTTCTAGCAACAACGGAATTGCTTGTTGGGAGTCAGCATCGGAAATAATTTCGGCGCAGCGCAATTGCCATTCTTGGGAACGATCGCACCAACAATATTTGATTTCCTCCCAGTCAGCAGGTGTCAGTTCTTGCACCAGTTCACAAGCATATATAACAGCATAATCTGACCAATTATCCGGCGAAAATTCCTGGTTTAAATATTCATCTAGCTGTGCGAAACTCATCTGAGTAACTCCTCGTTAAAAATTAGTTGTTGGTATGCCACCAGTAGGGTAAGAAGATATCACGTTCCCGATCGAGTCCTTGATTACTTCCCACTCTACTCAATCGACTGTTTCCCTGTGCAAACTAGCACCCTGAGTATTCGTATTAACAGCAACGGTGCTAGCAACTTGCTTAGTTGCATCGATTATTTTTTCATCACTCCAACTGTCAGGTGCAAAAGTAGACCTCCGCTTTTTCCGGGAAAAAGTGCCATCAGAAAATCGTTTAATTAAATCGAAAGCTGTTGTAGTACCATCTGGATTATTGGTAAGAGAAGCAAATATAAAATCTGGACTGGTTTTGATTTTGGGTGAGTGCGCTCCTACTATCCTATCGGAGTTGACAGGGCGACGCTCTCCATAGAGGATTTTTTGTTCCATTTCGGGTGATAGTTGCTGGGGAATTCCAGAACTACCACTAGAGTTTGATTGCATTGAGGGTGCGGCATTGCTAAAACTAATGCTCAGATTAGTGGTTAATGTCCTTGTTGGCAATAAGGGCGATCGCTTTAATTTTACTTCTACTTCTTTAAAGCCTTCATAAATTATTCTAACTTTTTCTTTAGCGATCGTGACTTCCGCTAGATTATCGCAGTAGGGTGCGTCGCCATAAGATATTTATCAATACCCGGAATTGCCGCAGCGATGCAGTATTTGTAGGGTGCGTCGCCATCGACAATCCCCAAATAAAGAGAGACAATCTGACAGCGACGCACCTTACACAATAGTTAAGCAAACAAGTATTGGGTTTGTTTACACGATCTCTTGAATATCCCAGGTGCGTCGCCGTGAGATTGTCGATATTGAGTTAAGAATTTTTCGTAGCGACGCACCCTACGACTACTCAAACAACTACACAAAAAATAGCGCCTGAGTTCCCCCAGACGCATAGCATAAAATCAACAAATTGTCAACCCTAACCTAACCGTTTAAAGCCTCAGCACCGCCGCAAACTTCCAGAATTTCCTGAGTAATTGCCGCTTGCCGCGCCTTGTTGTAAGTCAGCGTCAAACTACCGATCAAATCGCTAGCATTCTCACTAGCATTGTTCATCGCCGTCATCCGCGCCGCCAACTCGCTAGCAGCAGACTCTTGCAAAGCCCGCAGCAATTGGTTGTTCAAATACAAGGGCAAAAGAGCATCCAAAATTTGCGCCGGATCTTGCTCAAAAATCATGTCGCGGGGCAAACTCTTCTTAGTAGGTGCAGAAACCTTTTCGCGCGATACTTGAAACTCTCCGCCTTTCGTAGTCAAGCGGAAGATTTCATCGTCTTTCACTTCAAAACCTTGGGGATCGAGGGGTAACAAGGTTTGAATTACCGGACGCGAACTAATTAGCGACACAAACTTGGTGTAAATTAGCTCAACTCTGTCCACAGTTCCCGACAGGAACAAAGACAGCAATTCGTCAGCAATTTGCGCCGCTTCCGGTGCTGTGGGAATTTGTTCTAAGTTAGCGTAAGTAGCATCAATCGGCTGTTCGCGGCGCTGGAAATACTGAGTAGCTTTGCGTCCTACCAACACGTATTTGTAGTCTAAGCCTTCAGCTTTGATTTCCTTAGCGCGATTTTCGGCGTATCTGATGATGTTGCTGTTGTAGCCGCCGCACAAACCCCGATCGCCCGAAACTACCAACAGTCCCACCGATCGCACTTCGCGTTTTTTCAGCAGCGGCGAATCCAGGTTTTCAAACTGCAAGCGTTCCGCCAAACCGTACAATACCTCTGCGAGGCGATCGGCAAAAGGCCGAGTAGCAGTCACCTGTTCTTGAGCCCGGCGCACCTTAGCAGCAGCCACCAAACGCATTGCTTCTGTAATCTTTTTAGTGTTCTTGACCGACTTAATGCGATCGCGAATAGTTTTCAGATTTGCCATAACTTTCTCCTTACATCCTTGCCCGCATCTTCTTAATTAAAACCGCAGATAAATGCAGATAAACGCAGATGAACTTCAGATTATCTGCGTTTATCCGCGTTCATCTGCGGTTCAAAATTCCAACTCGATTTACGCCGAAACTAAGAAAGTTTGCTTGTATTCTGCAATGCCTTCTTTGAGCAGCTTCTCAGCTTCATCAGTCAAGGCCTTTCCGCCTTGAACAATTTCGCCGTACTTCGGCTTGCTAGTCCGCAAATAATCGCGCAAACCAACAGTAAACTTGCTGACTTTTTCCACAGCGATATCATCCATGTAGCCGTTAATACCGGCATAGATTATAGCCACTTGTTCGTTCATCGGCAGAGGCGAACTTTGGTCCTGTTTCAACAGTTCCCGCAACCGTTGACCCCGCGCCAATTGATTTTGAGTAGCTTTATCCAAGTCAGAAGCAAACTGAGAAAATGCTGCCAGTTCTTCAAACTGTGCCAATTCCAATTTCACCTTACCGGCTACTTTTTTCATTGCCTTAGTTTGAGCCGCAGAACCTACCCGCGATACCGAAATACCGGGGTTTACAGCCGGACGCAAACCAGAGTTAAACAAGTCAGAAGAAAGGAAGATTTGACCGTCGGTAATCGAAATTACGTTGGTAGGAATGTAAGCAGAAACGTCGCCAGCTTGGGTTTCAATAATCGGCAAAGCAGTCATGCTGCCTTCGCCCAAATCGTCGCTCAATTTAGCAGCGCGTTCTAGCAAGCGAGAGTGCAGGTAAAACACGTCTCCGGGGTATGCTTCGCGACCGGGAGGACGGCGCAGCAACAGAGACATTTGGCGGTAAGCTTGTGCTTGTTTGGAAAGGTCATCGTAAATGACCAAAGTGTGCTTGCCTTTGTACATGAAATACTCGGCTAAGCTAGCACCTGTGTAGGGAGCCAAATATTGCAGGGTTGCGGGGTCGCTAGCGTTGGCTGCTACTACGATCGTGTAGTCCATCGCGCCCTTTTCTTGCAGGACGTTGACGATGTTAGCTACTGTAGAAGCTTTTTGCCCGATCGCCACATACACACAAATTACATCTTCCGATTTTTGGTTGATGATTGTGTCGATCGCGATCGCAGTTTTACCGGTTTGTCTGTCACCGATAATCAGTTCCCGCTGTCCTCTTCCCACCGGAATCATCGCATCAATAGCGGTAATTCCTGTTTGCATCGGTTCGTAAACAGAACGGCGAGAAACAATCCCCGGTGCCGGAGATTCAATCAAGCGAGATTCAGTAGTTTTAATCTCTCCTTTGCCGTCAATCGGACGCGCCAAAGCATCAACTACCCGTCCCAACATTGCATCACCCACGGGGACTTCAGCAATTCTGCCAGTAGCTGTTACCACCGAACCTTCTTCGATGCCGAGGCCTTGTCCCATCAGCACAGCGCCGACGTTATCTTCTTCCAAGTTCAGTGCAATACCAACAGTGCCGTCGGCAAATTCTAGCAATTCCCCGGACATAGCTTTATCTAAGCCATAAATCCGGGCAATACCGTCGCCTACTTGCAGAACCGTACCGACGTTAGAAACTTTAACATCTTGGTCGTACTGCTCAATTTGCTGGCGAATAATGCTGCTAATTTCGTCTGGTCTGATTGCTGCCATGTCAGTTGTCAGTTATTATTTGTCAGTTGTCAATTGTCAGTTGTCAATTGTCAGTTGTTCAAAACTACTAACAGTTAACCGCTCACTAAATTAGCTAATAGTTATCAGCTATTAACTATTAAGAATTCAATCGAATTCCCAAGCGGCGCAATTGTCCTCGCAGGCTGGCATCAATCACTTGAGAGCCTACTTTAATCACGACTCCGCCGATTAAATCTGCGTCAATTTTGGTTTCAATTTCCACTTGCCTCGCGCTGGTCATCGCCTGCACTTTCTCGCGCACAGTTTGCTGCTGAGCCTCTGAAAGCGGGACAGCCGAGGTAACTTCCGCCAAAACAGTTTGGTTGAGTTCTCGGAGCTCGGTCAAGTATTTTTTGCCAATTCCTTCTAGGAAAAGAATCCGTCCTTTGTCTACTAACAGCCGCAAAAAGTTCCGCATCAACGGGTTCATTTCGTCGCCCGCTATTCGATCGATGACGGCTTTTTTATCCTGCGGTTTCACCAGAGGACTGCCTAGAAACAGGCGCAGTTCCTCCGAATTTTCTAGCAGGTTCAGCAAGGAGCGGATATCTTCGCCGAACTGCTCTGAGAGGTTGTTAGACTTAGCCAGTGACATCAAAGCTGATGCGTAAGGCTGTAAGACTTCTGTGCTGACTTTACTCACTTTCTAGCCTCCCAGTAAGGCAATGCTGCGATCGATTAATTGGTGTTGAGCGTTTTCGTTCAAGCTAGTTTTTAGCTGGCCTTCCACCTTTTCTAATGCCATAGATACAACCGCCGATCTGAGTTGGGCGATCGCTCTTTCCCGCTCCGCTTCCAACTCTTGACCTGCTGTTGCTTTCATGCGTTCAACTTCCTGCGCTGCCTGAGCTAGAATTGCTTCTTTGGCTTTCTTCGCATTTTCTTCAGCAGCGGATCGAATCCGTTCCGCTTCTGCTTGCGCTTGAGTCAATTTTTGCTGTTGCTCTGCTAGAGCTGCTGCTGCATCTTTTTGGCGAGTTTCTGCTTCTTTAATCGCCTCTTCGATGCCGGAGCGTCTTTCGCTGAGGATGTTCCCTAAAAAGCCGCGCCCGAAGTAAAACAGCAATCCAATAACAACGATCAGGTTAATCAGGTTGGTTTCTAAAATATCGAAATTTAAACCGAAACCACCTTCCCCGCTAGCTTCTGTGGCTAGCAATAAAACAGTCCCCATGATACTCTTCCATAATTGCGCGTGCAGGTTTAGTGAACCGATCTTAGATTTGAGCATTCACCCAAAATCTAAAACTGTTCGATCGAGCTATTTGACAAGTGCAGTGCCTAATAGCTTTTCAAGAATTTGTCGGCTCAGGACATCTACTTCTTGCTCCAGCGAGCGCATTGCCTCTTGTTTTTGTTGCTCAATCTCTTGTCCTGCCTTTTCTCGCGCCACTTGAGCTTCTTTTTGAGCCTCAGCTACTTTTGCCGACGCGGTTTTTTGGGCATCTGCTTGAGCCGCAGCAATTACTGCTTGAGACTGTTTGCGAGTTTCTCCCAGTTTTTGTTCGTATTCCTGCGCTAATTTCTGAGCTTTAGCCAAGCGTTCCCCAGCAGACACTTGAGTGGTGCGGATGTATTCATCCCGCTCGTCGAGCATCTTTGTCACGGGCTTATAGAAAACAGCGTTCAAGACTACCATCAAAACTAGGAACTGCAACGCCATAAAGGGCAAAGTTGCATCAAAATCAAACACTTTTAGTTCCTCCTTTGTTTTGGGGCGGAAAGACATCCGCCCCTTTTTGCAGTCCTTCAGTATTAAGCGAAAGGATTAGCAAACAGCAGCACCAATGCAATAACCAGACCGTAGATGGTCAGGGATTCCATGAACGCTAAGCTCAGCAGGAGAGTTCCGCGAATTTTGCCTTCTGCTTCCGGCTGGCGGGCAATACCTTCTACTGCTTGACCGGAGGCATTACCTTGACCGATGCCAGGTCCAATAGCGCCCAAACCAATAGCTAAACCTGCGGCGATAACTGAAGCAGCAGCAACTGTCGGATTCATGATAATTTTCCTTAACTTTGTGTACAGATTGAAAAACAGATAGTGTGTAATTGGTAATTGGTAATTGGTAATTAGTCATGAGTCATTAGTCATTGGACTGCTGATTTCTGACATATCGCTATTAGCCATTAACCAATTCCAGAGAGTTAATCGTGGTGTTCGTCGCCGTGTCCTTCCAATGCTTCGTGAATGTAAGCTCCTGCCAAGGTGGCAAATACCAAAGCTTGAATCGCACTGGTAAACAGACCCAACATCATTACGGGCAGAGGTACGAACAGGGGAACTAACAGCACCAGCACCGCTACCACTAATTCATCCGCTAAGATGTTACCAAATAAACGGAAACTTAGGGAAAGAGGCTTGGTGAAATCTTCCAAAATCGCGATCGGCAACAAAATTGGGGTTGGTTCGATGTACTTACTAAAGTAACCCAAACCCCGCCTGCTGAAACCCGCATAAAAATATGCCAAAGAAGTCAGCAAAGCAAGTGCTACCGTCGTGTTGATGTCGTTGGTCGGAGCAGCTAGTTCGCCTTCTGGCAACCTAATTAGTTTCCAAGGAACTAAGGCCCCCGACCAATTCGATACAAAAATAAACAGGAACAAAGTGCCAATAAATGGCAACCAGGGACGGTACTCTTTCTCGCCGAGTTGATTTCTAGCCAAGTCTCGAATGAATTCTAAGGCGTACTCCATGAAATTTTGCATTCCGCGCGGAATTCTCTGCATATTGCGAGTTGCGGCCAGGGAAGCTATCAGGAGGAGAGCAATCACAATCCAGGAGGTGATGAATACCTGTCCGTGAACTTTGAGATTGCCTATGTGCCAGTAGAAATGCTTGCCAACTTCCAACACAGCGAAGGGAAGAGCATTAAAGGCATTTAAGACATTTAGCATTTCCATTCACAAGAAGTTCACACAGTGGAGGGTTCACCGACTGCCTGACCCATTGACGGAATCGGGAATGAACAGGCTTTGCAGCATATAAAAGACGAGCGCGCCCTTATATGTCAGAAATCCCAAAAATACCGGCAAAATGTGTAGCTGATTCCACTGAGTTGCTACTACAATCAACCCAATAAATACAGCCAACCGATTTTTACTCAGACTCCTCTTTTGCGGGCCGAGGCGCTCAACGTCTTTGGCCAACATTCTCAAGTAAACCACACCTACGATCGCCCCAATCAAGTAATTTAGGGCAATGTTGAGTGAATAAAAAATCCACACAGAGATAAAAATTATTCCCGTGAAAGCGAGTGTGACTACAAACAACTGTTGCTGAAGTTTGTAGAAATCTTGCATAGCATCAGTGGACTCCGGTTCGGACGAACCTGTCTGAGAGATGTCCTGCGTTTGGGCGGTGGATGCGCGAGATTGATCTGACAAGGTTACTTGACTTTCAAAGCAGTCGGTGTTAGTTGACTCCCACTACAATTAATTCGGTTGAAACCGTCTTGTAGCGACAAGTGTGACAAACGTTACAGCTCGTACACTTCACATCGAATAATACCACGTGCAGGTAACATAACTTAAAAAAATAAATTTTTTGATTGGTTTCGGAGAACGGTAAATTCGAGGCACAGCCTCTGGACTTGCGTTACCAGGCTCTTCCTGGTAACGAGTAAAACCTTTTATCCTGGTTCCCAGGCAGATATCCTGGTTCCCAAGAAGAGCCCGGGAACCAGGATATCTGCCTCGTCTGGGAAGGGAAACAGTCCTGCTGGACGCATAAAGACCTAAGAAACCGGGTTTTTTACGGTTATCTACAGGCGAGTGCGAAGTATTGTCGTAAAAAAACCCGGTTTCTGGCTACCCGTGCGTCATAGGATGAATGTAGTGCCGATCGATCGCCCGCATGGTAAATTCGAGGCACAGCCTCTGGATCTGCGTTACCAGGCAAAGCGCGTGGTAACGAGTAAAATGAGGTTGCACTGGTACGGTTTAGCAATCAAGAGATGCTGTGAAGCAGTAGCTCTAAGTTGAAGCAGGATTTGCGTTAGGCTTCTACGCTGAACCCCTCAGCAGTCAACCATTTAACTACTCGGTCATACTCGCACTTCTCACTAAATGCGAACCAGCGGTTACATTCTGATTCATATTCTGAACGGCGCAATACATCCTTGAAGCGACCAAATGCTCCTCGCCCTTGAACAGCAACCCCCAATAAATCTCGCAACCGTTCATCTGCAACAGTTTCAATGAAATCTACCATGTCTTGATAGCTATCCCTTGAACCTGCTTGAGGAATTGGCAAGTACCGGCGGTTGAACTCAGATTCTACTTCCTCATAATTCTCATCTTCTTCATTAGGAATAATTGCCAATGGCTCATCCAGGCTGCCAGTTAAAACTTCACCAGTTTCACGGTCAATATAGCCATAGATTCCCTCCCCATCTCGAATCTTCATAGTTTCAGTGATGCGGGAGATATCATCCTTTGAAATCGTAATTGACATTTTTGAACTCCTTGCCTGCTTTTTCTTAATTTCTCACAGGCATTCAACCAATATAACCCGATCTCATTCAATAACCTTAAACTCTTGCAGCGCCGGGAGAAAGTTTTTATTTTCGTGGCTCGATCGACTAAGCTTAATCAAAGCAAATCGCTGTAGGGGTTGCAAACTCGCCCACTGTGCCAAAGAAATTGTCACGCCGAGCTCTTGAGCTTTTGCAGAAACAGACTCCGGTACAGTTGCAGCATCCATCCAGGGGGGATTTTCATCAACAGCCAAATCAGTTCCCGGTTTACCAGTCTGTTTAATTAATACTTGGTTTAGCTGTTCTCGGTAATCGATAATTTCTGCATTTGTCAAGCAAGGTTTCTCTACAAGACTTTGCCGTTCTGCTTGGTTGAAATGATTCCAATCCTGCAACTTTAATTTAATGCCGCAAGTATCTAATTTCAGACGTACCTGCATCGGAATGCAGCGCAAAGCTTCCACAAAATCAGCTTCAAATTCAAAAAACATAGGTCAAAATCTTAAATATTAAATTGATACTTATTATAAATATTATCATGTGATGGATTGATTCGCAACAGGCAAGATGCCTGTTCCACCAAGATAAAACTTATCTGCTGTGGCAAATTCGCAACAGGCAAGATGCCTGTTCCACCAATATAAAAATTATCTGCTGTGGCAAATTCGCAACAGGCAAGATGCCTGTTCCACCAAGATAAAACTTATCTGCTGTGGCAAATTCGCAACAGGCAAGATGCCTGTTCCACCAAGATAAAACTTATCTGCTGTGGAACGGGCATCTTGCCCGTTCACATTAATTGCAGAAAATCGAGTCAGCATTTATAATTAAATAATATTACAAAATATTGACATGAATCCCGTAGACTACCTTCGGATTAGCTTGATAGACCGCTGCAACTTCCGCTGTCTCTACTGTATGCCAGAAGGTAGCGAGTTGGACTATGTATTGCAGCAGCAGTTGTTAACTCACTCGGAATTGCTAACTCTGCTGCGGGAAGTTTTTATACCCGTGGGATTTACAAAGTTTCGGTTGACTGGAGGGGAACCGCTGCTGCGGCCTGGGGTGGTGGAATTGGTGAGGTCGATCGCATCTTTGCCCGAAACGCGAGATTTGTCAATGACAACCAACGGATTTTTGCTGGCGGGAATGGCCGAAAATCTCTACAGTGCAGGTTTGCGGCGGATTAATATTAGTTTGGATTCCTTGGAACCGGAGACTTTTGATAAGATAATTGGCAGTCGGGGACGATCGCGGTGGACGCAGGTTTGGGAGGGAATTCAAGCAGCTTATCAAGCTGGATTTGACCCGCTGAAACTGAATGTTGTGGTAATTCCCGGTGTGAATGACGGCGAAATATTGGATTTGGCAGAGTTAACAATTAACCGCAATTGGCACGTGCGATTTATTGAGTTTATGCCGATCGGGAATGGGGATTTATTTGGCGATAAAGGTTGGGTAGCATCGGCCGAATTGCGGCAGCAAATTGAGGAAAAATACGGCTTAGCCGAGTCGGGAATTCGCGGAAATGGGCCGGCGGATGTGTTTCAAATTCCGGGGGCGAAGGGCACTTTAGGATTTATCAGCCAAATGTCCGAGTGTTTTTGCGATCGCTGCAACCGGATGCGTTTGTCTGCTGACGGGTGGCTGCGGCCTTGTCTGCTGAACGAAACTGGTCAAATTGACTTAAAAACTGCTTTACGGAATGGGGTGTCTACAGGCGAATTGCGCGATCGAGTGCAGCACATATTAGAGATTAAACCGGAGATTAATTTCAAACAGCGGGATTCGGGAACTAATCAAGGAAATTACAGCCGCACAATGTCTCAAATCGGCGGGTGAAATGCCCGAAATCGATCGCTATTTTTGTTCTTTGCAGGAGAGGGGCGATTCCCTACCAGATAGCTTTGCTTCAGGTACTTGGAAATGGGCGATCGCTCTCAAAATACATTATACTTAAGACAAACTTTGTAAATCTTCCTCAGATAGCTGGGCTATTTTCATCAAGGCTCTTAAGGTTCCAACTTTCAAATCTTGATTCCGGTGAACTGGAATTGACAAAATTTGTTCTATTTCGGCGTTTTCCTAGATATGATGACTGCCAGTAACTCTTTTCAAAACCCAACCTTTCTGCTCTACTATTTTGCACAGTCGCTTCCCTGAAATAGATTTCATACAGCAATTTCAACAATTTTATCTGTGGAGGCAATTGCTTCACGACTATTAGCAACATCGAGCCAACCGACCATCGCATCTTTTAAATTAGCCATCACTTCTTCCATAGTATCTCCTTCGGTAATGCACCCAGGAAGTGCAGGTACTTCAGCCCAATAGCCACCTTCTTCTGCGGGATGAATAATTGCTCTAATTTTCATACATTTTCTCCTTGTGAATTCCTTATAAATCGGTGGCTAAAGCTCCCCTTCGAGGACTTGTTGGGCCGTCAAGTTCAACTGCGGAAAAGTCGGCGATATCAGCGCTTGTTCCCCTTCAAAAACCCCAACTTCGACATACTCACCTGATTCTAGTCGTAGTACCGCTACTATCTCCTCTTGAGGGTCAACAATCCAATATTCAGGGATACCCCGCGCTGCATATTGAGCTCGTTTACTAATATAATCGCGATCGCGCCCAACTCTACCTGGACTAACAACCTCGACAACCAACTGAGGAGGTGGCATAGTTTGGGTGATGGTTAGCCTGGTTGCTGTCAGCAAGATGTGTTCGGGGCGCAAAACCACCAAATCTGGGTAGCGGTTAGCTGCGTCGCCCTCCCGCAGGATCGGAACTTGGATTTCGCACATATGTGTTCTGATCAGCCTCAGTGGGATGAACCCGCTACTAGCCAGAGTGAATAGTAGATAGTTAGCAATGAAATTGTTGGGGCCCGATTCTGGTGGCAATGTTACTAACTCTCCATCAATTAATTCGTAGCGGTTGTCGGTGTCGTCCTCATAGGTGAGGTACTCTTCAAAGGTAAGTTTCTGTTTGTGGGCTTGTGTCATCTTTTACCTTCCAGGATTGCTATTGTTATTAAAATCTTTACACATCCGAGGGAAGCGGCTGCCGCAGTGATTCTAGTTGAATTAACAAGCTGGGCAGCACTGTTTCAATTATTTGATTATGCTGTTGCTGTAGCCGGTACTGGCGCACCTCTGCCTAACTTTTCCCAATCGGGTGTAACAGGCTGGTAAGTGCAATAACATACAACAATTCGCTGGTTGGTATCAAAGGATGAGAATTGGTTGATACTGGTGACAACCCAGTCGCCATCACGTCCATGAGTGATGCCGCTGCTTGTTTCTGGTTCCATTTGAGCATACTCCCGAATGCGATCGCCTACTTGGGGCAACACGCCAGAACTGTCCCACTCTTCATGTAGGATATCTGTTAAAGAAGTCCCCGGCATCAACTGACGGTTTTCCCATCCAGTCGCGTCCATAGACTCGGTTTTATAAACAATCCAGGTTTCATTCGTCATTGTTGTTTTCTCCTTGTGAATTTTCTGGAGGTGCAAATGATGTTTGCTGACCGTAGAAAACGCAATCTACTTTTAGAATAAGGTCTTGAGTCTTCCTGATTGTCTTGAGTTTCCAACCGTATCGTCGCTCCATATCGCGACATTTTTGAGGGCTGGTGGCTGAATGAATGTTTTCTTCCATCCTGTAAACTCCTTAAGTTGATAAGCTGTTACGCATTTAAATTGGAAATTCCCGACAGGCTAGAAGCCCGTCCCACAAGAGTTTTATTGATTTTTGACACACAGTTTAAATGTAGAACAGCTTATCTCCTCAGTCTTTGCTTCTTTGGTTTCAAGCTACGACAATACCAGTATACTCTCTGCTTCTCTATCTCCAAACTGACTAATGATATCGAATTCATCTTGTAGAATTTGAACAATTTTAGATGTTGAGCAATTGCCAACACGGAGATAAATAAATTTGGGAGGATGACCGTAAAGTAAACTCCGTTGATGAAAGTCAGAATCTTTGGAAACAATCACAAAATCATTTGCCTTTGCATATTCCCAAATTTCTGCATCATCAGTATTTGTCAGTCCTAATGTTTTGACATGAGCAGAATCGGGATACAAACCGATAATTCTCTGAAGAATTCGGTCTGAGAGGTTTTCGTCCAACAGTAGTTTCACAGGGATGCCACAAATAACTTTTTCTCACGATCTGCGGCAAAAGCAAGGCAGGCTTTGATGTCTGCCGAAGTTAGTTCTGAAAAATCTTCCAGAATTTCTGCTTCGGTCATGCCACTGGCGAGATATTCTAAGATGTCGTAGACGGTGATTCGCATTCCCCGAATACAGGGTTTCCCACTGCGTTTTCCCGGTTCAATTGTGATGATGTCGTGGTAGTCCATAAAGCAATATTTTGTACTAATAAGCGTAATTATAACTGCAAATAATCCTGGTTTGTTTAGGTCAGGATTTCAGGTTTGAGCAAGTTGGGATAAAAAAAGAACCCTGACGTTGAAAGTAGCCAAGGCGGATCAGTTTTCTCATGGTCTGTGGCAAAAGCAAGGCAGGCTTTGATGTCTGCCGAATTTAGTAGGGTTTTCCAGCAATAAGACTCCAAAATTGGCGGCAGTCCGATCGACACGGGGCGATCGTCAAAGTGCGGCGGTCTAGCGGTGGCAGAGCGTGGCAGAGCGCAAACAATGGGTAAACAGCCAGTAGCAGCCTCAAACAGTCGCACAGTGAGGGTTAGATGGTGATTGTGTCACGTTAGCGGCACGGTCGGAGTGTGTCGGAGCGGTGGCGGTATAGCTTTATAGTGGATTTGACAGATGTAAAGTCTTTACATTAAAATATTGAATGTTCTTTGTGGGTCTACATATTTATTTCAAACCATGTTTACTATTAAACAACTAGAAAAAAAGACTTTACATGAACTTAAAGCTATTGCACGTAATTACAATATAGTCCCTTCGGGTAATCGGAATTTACGTCTGACTTGGATTAATGAGTTGTTTTATAGTGCTAACTGTCCTGCTTGTAAAAGTATCAATTCTTTGAGTGCTATGTGGTCAAAAGGGTTTGTTCATGGTGTCACATATTTTGGGTGTACTAACTGCGATGTTACAGAACACGAACTTTTGGAAATTTTTTCCGATGTAGAAGTAGAGTAAGTTTACCAACCTAAAAGTTGGAGCGTTGAGAGTACGGTGAGGACAGGCAAGGTATAGTAAATATGTCTAAAGTATATAGACGTAAAACGTTGACATACGTTAAAGTTGATCTTTGTAACACTACAAGTAAAAACTAATGAAAAAACTAAAAAAACCGATTACTACTTCTTTACCAACAGCCAAAATATTTTTGGATGATGTTGAAAAAATAGAGGAGATATTAATAGAATCTTGTTCATCTTATAACATTATTTTTAATGACCCTAAATTAGATTCATTTTGTGAGATTCAAAGAACTCGTGAACTATTTAACGAATCATATTCATTTTATACCATTAAGCTTGATGAAGAATATGAATTAGATTCTATTGATGAGATTAAAGAAATTGCAGAAAAACAAGATTTTCATAATTTAAGAATCACATTAACAAAACCTTATTTTATTTTAGATTTTAATCACCTTGACACACATATATATTGTGATGATGATACTCTTTGTATTGGTATTATAGAAAGAATCAAACCGATTATCCAAAAAAGAAAAATATGCTCTCAACTAAGCTTATATATATTTGTTTTTTTATTGGGAATTTTACTGTTTATTATTATTTTAATAGATATTTTAATGAATTTATATTCTGATTTGATTAGCTATATAATTATGGGAACAGCCATCCTACTTTCTATTATTTCTTGTAAATTTATTTTCTTCAAAGAAGATAGTAGGAAATTTATAGTTTTTACTACTAAAAAATCAAACAAAAAAAGTAACTATTTTATTGAAAATAAAGATGAACTTATTACAAAATTATTTTTTGGTATTATAACTACTGCTACAGGTATATTTATAGGAAACAAAGTTATTCCTTTTTTTACATCCTTATTTAATGGTCAATAAACTCATTTCTTATGATGTAGCTGCAAAGGTTACAGGGCTTAGGCGGGAAAATGTGAGTTTCCCCGCCTAGCTTGATTTATAGATGTTTGAGGCTCTAAATCAGGATATGCTCTTATCCTGATTTAGTGAGATTTGTTGGTCTTCTTAACTGGTTCCCAGGCCTTAGCCTGGGAACGAGCAAACACCTACGCTTTGCGCTTCCGACGGCGAATCAGCACACTCATCACTTGCTTCGGATTCGCTGCACGCTGTACGGGACTCCAATCGCCGACTTCGGCAAATCCCAGACGGTACAAGGTGAGTATGGTTTCCCTGACACCCTTGGGCGAACCTGTCACCGTTACACACACCACATCCTGTTCCGATTCTGCTGCTGAGTCGTCATTTGGGCGTGCAAATTTGTTGTCGTCAGGCAAGAATTCCTGTGACATAATTATTTTCTCCTGGTTTTGGGTTTTCTAGAAAAACCCAAAAACCCAGCCGCCCCGCATTTCAAGACATAGCAGGGCGGCTACAGAGAGTGTTATCATACTCCGTTAGCCTCCAGACTGCTGATTCCAGTTTGGCGGTTATGCTGTCCATTGCTGCTACCAACAGCTTTGGGCAGTGCAACTAGATTTTTGGGCGACGCGGGCTACTTCCTCTACAAGCAAAGCAACCTCTAACTTCAAAGCGTAGCCGCAGAGGGGGGCCTCTGTCAATCCATTTGGGATTTGGGATTTGGGAAAAGTGCGTCAGCTTGGAGATTGCTTCACTACTTTCGCAATGACAGAAAATCCTAGTACGTGCATCCAGGCTTTGGCTTGGGAACGAGCAATCGCCTACTTCCTAGGCTTTGCGCTAGAGTTATAATATGACAATCAATTTAAAAAGTGCGATTAATTTTGTTATCGTCAACCCAAAAACTTACACTCAAGGATAACTATGCTGCACAATCTTCAGCAATCTCACCAACAAGAGATACAGACTATTACTGAAGTTTTGGCAAAAATCACCAGCCGCACGGCGGATCAGATTAAACCATTACTAGATGCGATGCTCAGACAGCTAATTGAACCTCAACAACGTCCATTTTATGAAACAGCTACCCCAAAAGAATGGTCAATAGCATTTCAAGAATGGGTTGACAGTCATCGTACCCTAAATCTCCCCACTCTTTCAGATGAAGCTATTAGCAGAGAAAGCATTTATGGAGACAGAGGTTAAATGCCGTTTCTCCTAGATACAAAATACGCGGCTAGTTGCTGCTATGCTAGTTCATGGTTTAACCCATATCCTAACTTTTAACATTGCTGATTTCGCTCGTTATTCACAAATTACGGCTGTTAATCCTCCAAAGGTAAAGTAATTTGTAGGTGCGTCAGTTTGGAGATTGTTGATTTTTAGCTGTAGGGTGCGTCAGTTTGGAGATTGTTGATTTTTAGCGGGAATTATTCAAGCTGACGCACCCTACGACTTAACAATACATGAGGTCGGAGATTGTCGATTTTTAGCTGTAGGGTGCGTCAGTTTGGAGATTGTTGATTTTTAGCGGGAATTATTCAAGCTGACGCACCCTACGACTTAACGGTGCGTCAGTTTGGAGATTGTTGATTTTTAGTGGTAATTTGTAGGGTGCGTCAGTTTGGAGATTGTTGATTTTTAGCTGTAGGGTGCGTCAGTTTGGAGATTGTTGATTTTTAGCGGGAATTATTCAAGCTGACGCACCCTACGACTTAACGGTGCGTCAGTTTGGAGATTGTTGATTTTTAGTGGTAATTTGTAGGGTGCGTCAGTTTGGAGATTGTTGATTTTTAGCTGTAGGGTGCGTCAGTTTGGAGATTGTTGATTTTTAGCGGGAAT
>NZ_JAUBWA010000047.1:0-49662 GCF_036702825.1 Microcoleus sp. A003_D6
TCTATCCTTTCTCTTCGCTGTGCTTACCTCAACGGTCAACTTTCAATTTGATATATTTGCCAAAGTGAGATGCACCCATTTCCTCATCAGCCTGCTTAAATTCAATATTAAACCGATCGAACACAACTTCTCGACCCAAAAGCAATTGTTCTCCCCCTGTATTATTTTGCAACCATGCCACAGGAGCAATAAAAGTATGTCCATCTATTGTCATTTCAACATCGCGTAAAACATAGTTGACTCTGCCACCTATAGTCTCTGCTAATAAAGTTGATTCTGCATCAGCTAAAGCATATCCTAAATCCTGACCAACCTTTAATGAAATTAAACTTAATTCTGCGCCAGAGTCTACTAACATCATTGTAGAAATCTCCCAATCTCTATGTTTTAAATTTACACGATAGTTGTGCTGCCAATCGTGACGAGTAATTGTACGAAAACGAATGGGTAAAATTTGAATAGAAGCTGTTTGACGGGGAACTAAGTAAATTACAAAAGTTTCTCCTGAAGCTTTGGCTAAATCCAAAACTTCACGCAAATTTTCGCTGTGAGCAATTAATCGATTAGCATTATAAGCAACATATTGATTGCGATATAATTCTAATAACATCCGACGGTTTTGAGTCAACCATTTTAGCATCTCACGGCTTTCTTGTTTAAAAAGTGTTATTTGCATATTGCTTGCTCATTAGGATTGTTCTTTACTATGAATTTTGATACACAAACTACAGGAGATTAGGCATTTACGAAAGCGACTTCATAATCCCGCTTTCTAACTGATAAATTGCTGCCATAATTCCGGTTTCAGGATTTGTGAGCAGAGACTTTTTGACATCTTTCAAGTAACCTACAAGGTGTTCGCGCAAAATCGGTCTTTCCACTTTCACGGTGCGATCGTAATCCCACAAATCCCACATGATAATCCCGACACCGACAATCGGATCGATTAAACCTACTCCCAACTGACTCGCAACAGTACCGCCTGTTTTTGTTGCCATTTTGGCGGCGGCTTTGCTGGCAACTTTTGCCGTAACTTTGCTGCCAATTTTTGCGGCCATTCCCAAAATTAACGGCTTAGCAATTAAGTAGCCGCTGCCGCCAACTAATGCTTTTAATGATAAATTCGAGACGTTTCCTTTATCGCTAATTGTGGTGGCAATATCGTTGAGATATTTGTCCCACTGTACTTGGGGTATGTTATAATTATTTTGAACTACTTTCACATTTTTGCTAACTTCTGCTATGTACAAGTTAGCAGTATCTTGAGTGATTAATTGAAATCGCAGTTGAGCATTTTTGGGAACCAGCACGCGGTTGGCAAATTCTCTTTGAAAGTCTTCGGTTAATTTTTCCGAAACAGCTTGAGACGCTGCATTCATATCAAACCTATTGAGTACGGCTGATTTGATGAAGTTGAAAGGTACGGTAAACTCCATCTTTTTTTGATTGAAGTAATCGAAGTACCAATCGAGAAAACTGCTGTCAACTCGCGCAATTACTTCGGTTTCCCATTTGTCCAATTCTTTAGATGCGAAAGTTTCGGCAGTTGTACGGGCTGTTTGGATAGCGTTTTTAACGTCTTGGTTGACTTTGCTAAAATCGTGCGGCGGCGAGACTACAACTGCTGTGGTTGCAGTATTTGTCAATGACTTGGAAATTATAAAATTACCTAACATGGGAATGATGACTACCAGAATTACGATCGTCCAAATCATCGGTGTCACAGTTTTGATAAACTGACCGATAACTCGGAGACGTTCTGTTTTCTCTGAATAGCTAATTTTTTCCTTGTCTTGACTCATGGCGGTTTCTCAACTGATGAGAGTTGGGCTAGTTTCGATTATAGGCGATCGTACCTGCGATCGTGTTACGGGCGTGTGGCCTGGGATTCTGGAAAGGTTGGGGAAAAGTCCGCGCGAAGCTACCCCAAAGGGAATCGCCAGTTTTTAATTCTTGACTGCATAGAAATTAAAGTGGTACTATTTTTGAATATATCTCAAGCTGTTAATATGACCTTAGATCCTTTGCTCCGCAAGCTAGCAGCCATAAATCAAGCTTTATCTGCCATTTCAGCAGAAACCTGCACGGCGGCGGGATGCAATCAAGCAGTTTCAAAACCCGGTCACAAATTATGCTACGAACATTGGAAAGCTAACAACGCTCAACCCGTGTCAGCGCCCAAACCTAAACCCCAACAATCCTCTTCCCCCTCACTTCTGTCCGCTACCAGCATCAGCGAGAAACTAGAAATATCAAAGCACAAAGTAAACCCAATTTTAGCAGAGTTAGGATTGGTAAACAAAGAGCGCAACGGCTGGGTAGCCACTAAGCGGGGAATAGGTTTTGGGGCGGTGCAAAAAACATACCCTCAAGATAACACTCCGTATGTGCTTTGGCCAGAATCTATACTGACAAATCAAGTTTTTCTAGCGACTATTGAGAGTCTTAAAGGTGACAATTCAGAACAGGTCAAAACAGAAGTAAACACAAAGCTAGGGTTCCGCGAGAAGTTTCGGGCGAGTGCACAGCATCGAACAACCGACGGTCATTTTGTGCGGTCTAAAGCTGAAGTTTTGATTGATAATTGGCTTTATATGGCGGAGCTAGTTCACGCCTATGAACGCCGACTACCTATAGAGGAAGAAGCTTACTGTGACTTTTATATTCCTGGGGGGAAAGTGTATATTGAATACTGGGGATATGAGAACAACCCGGAGTATGTGGCGCGCAAGAAAGTGAAGCAAGAACTATATCAGAAGTACGAACTCAACCTGATTGAGTTAACAGATGAACACATCAAGAATTTGGATGATTATTTGCCTAGAATGTTATTAAAATTTGGCGTAATTGTAAATTGATTCAAAAGTACGATCGCGCTCTTCATCCGCGTTAATCTGCGTTAATCTGCCTGCATCAGCGGTTCATAAAAAAAAATAAAAGAGCGATCGCCCTTGAAGCGTGCCTCAAACTTGATAATCCTTATTTGATTATCTTTTAGCCTGCTTTACTTAACACAAGCAGAATGTACTGGTCAAGACTAACTCCTTCCCTTTCCGCTTTTTCTGCTAAACTTAAATGTAGAGATTTAGGAATTTGTAAAGATAGACTTCCGCTATACTCAACTTCCGTTGTAGGTAAAGGAATCTCATCGCCGCACTCATAAGCAGTCTCTATCCACAATTCCCTAGCTTCCTGAATATTCTCCATCGCTTCGGACAAAGTTTCACCCTGAGACATACAGCCAGGAAGGTCTTTTATTATAGCTGTATAACCTTCAGGTTCGGGATAAAAATTGATAGGATATTTCAGGCTCAAGTAATAATCTAGGGATTTAAGCTTGACTTTCATCTTCTGATTCATCGCTCCATTCCTCTAACTTCAATAATGCCACAATTTGCCTGACGTAGACTCCTTTTACCTTCTGACCGCCCTTTTTAGGGACTGTAATCTTTAATCCATCGGCATTTCGGAAAGAATGGTGACTTCCTTTCGATCGCTTTTCTTCAAACCCAAAAGCAGTTAGGATATAGCACACATCGTCAAACCGCACTTCAGACGGGTTTGATAAAAATTGTTCTATCAGTTTTCCTAACTTACTCATCTTAACCAAATTTTCCGACTATCTATCACAGCTTTCCAGGACTTACGCAGTGATAACGATTTTTTGTCATTCTCAGCGATAGCGAAGAATCTCAAGGTCTGATACTACCGTTACAATGCGTAAGTCCTGTTTCATTAGGGGGTTGTACTTATATCTAATAAGTTATTGTAATCCTCTTGAATCTCTAGGGAAGGAATTTCAATATTTAAAAGAGACATATAACGATGACATATTGCTCTCGCCTCATCGATCAGTTTTTGCAACTCATCTTGTTTAAGCCTAGTCATCTCTTCAGGCATTGGCAAGAAGGGCGCGTTTTCATCTTCCTCATTTTTTAATATATTCCTGTTTTTTTCCCTAACACCTAAAGCTTTTTTATATTTAAAAAGTTCTGCCTTGTCATAGTGAGCTATTGCTTTGTCTCTCTGATTAAAAAGTTTTTTTTTCAATCCATCTAGATTCTGATCGTAATCTTTGTCATCCGCTTTTTTATCTTTGAATTTAATTTTGTCTTTCTCTAATTGTTTTATGTCTAACTCACCTATTTTTTGGGAGGCTTTTTTCCATGATTTATAATTACTATCAACAATTTTTAAAATTTTGGGAACGCTTACAGCATCATCATGTGAGTCATATACTTGACACAAATATAATACACACAGGTCACGAAATCCCAAGGCAGTCATCGTCCAGAAATGACGTGCTTTAGCGTATTTTTCTGGTGTACTACCCAAACCATACAATAAATCATAAGCTACCGACAAATAGTATTGAGCATCGGATAGCCTATCATTAATAGAGTGAACCATCTCACCAAATTCTTCTTGTTCAACTGTCATTTTGATAGCCTTTTATTGATGAACTTATAAAGTAGGGTAGGCATTACCTACCCCACTTATATAATTATAGCGGTTTTTACAGTAGTGAAAACCGGAAGTAGATGAGCTAGAGATTAAACCTTCGCTTCATTCTTCACCAAATTACCCCAACCCAAATCCTTCAGCGAATTATTCCGGCGCAGCGGACGAGTCACCAACTCCAAAATATCCCGCGCATTACCAAAGCCGTGAATCTGAGCAAAAGTAAACTCAACAGACCACTTAGTATTAATTCCCCGCGCTTCCAAAGGATTAGCGTGAGCCATACCAGTAATCACCAAATCAATATTCTGCTCGTAAATCCGCTGCAACTGATTGTAATTGTCCGGTTTTTCCACAATCCGAGGAGTAGGAACTCCCATCTCGTGACAAGTCTTTTCTAACAACGCCAACTCGGCTGCTTGATAGCGCTTGTCCATGTAAGGAATGCCGATTTCCGGGCAAGTCATGCCGCAGCGAATCAAGAAACGTGCTAAAGAAATCTCTAGCAAATTGTCGCCCATAAAGAAGACAGATTTACCGCGAATTATTTGCAGGTAATCTTCTAAACCGGCCCAAATTTGCGCTTCCCGTTCGTCCAAACCTTTTGGTTCAATTCCCAACACTGAGCAAATTTTTTCAATCCAAGCGCGAGTTCCGTCAGGGCCGATCGGGAATGGCGCACCAATTAGCTTACACTTGCGGCGGCGCATCAACGTAGAAGCTGTGCGCGACAAGAACGGATTCATGCCAGATACATAATAACCTTCTTCCAAGACTGGCAATTCAGTGTAGCGCTTGGAAGGAAGCCAACCGGAAACTTTGATTCCTTGCTTCTTCAATTCTAGAGTTAGCTGAGTGACAACCGGATCGGGCAAAGAACCAAAAAGTACCAGCGGTGTGTGCTTGACATATTCCGATTCATCTGCTGCAACTTCCTCTTTTTTCTTGCCGAAATTCAGCAGTTGAGAGATTGCATTGCGTTCTTGTTTCTGAGATTCCATCACGGGCGCTTTCTCAGGACATTTAGCAGCCATCGCTGCTAAAACGGTATCTTCCCCTTGAGTAAAGGCGTAATCCAAGCCGTTAGCGCGGGCTGTGACGATGGGAATGCCAATTTCGGCTTCCAGCTTCGGCGCTAACCCTTCCAAATCCATTTTGATGATTTCGGTGGTGCAAGTGCCGATCCAGACAATTACACTGGGGTTACGATCGCGCTTAATTTGCAAGCACAGCCGCTTCAACTCATCATAATCGTTTAACTGAGCGGAAATATCGCCCTCTTCCAACTCAGCCATCGCATAGCGAGGCTCAGCAAAAATCATCACGCCCATTGCGTTTTGCAAGAAATAGCCGCAAGTCTTGGTACCGATGACCAAGAAAAAGCTATCTTCAATTTTTTGATAAAGCCAAGCTACGCAGCTAATCGGACAAAAAGTGTGATAATTGCCTGTTTCGCATTCAAAGTTTAAAGCTTCTGGTTCATTAGTAGTAATAGCAGTCATATTTCAAATGTTCTCCCTTTAAATTGTTTTTAGTCTCAAACAGGACAGGCTCGCCTAGCGAGGAAATACCTGTATTTTGCGATCGCATCTCTTGCTGCGGACAAGCATAAGTGGTTTTTCAGGTTGTTTTTCGTATCGAACGCGAACAGGCGCAGCGGCGAGAAAACACCTGTGAAAGTGCGATCGCCCTGAAGCAGCGAACAATAATAGAAATACCTGGTTTTGGCGTAATTTCTTTGAAAAATAGATGCAGCAAACTCAATATTTCCGCAGCAGCCGCATCCAAAATTTTGGCTAAAAAGTTCTGCGCGAGGGCATACAATCCCTCACAGCAGGGATTTAGTGTTCTTCAACTCCCTCGCGGCAAAAAGCCTTTTGGCAGTTGTGAGTTTGAGCTAATTAAAAATTAACAACTCGCAACTCACAACTTACAAATAGAGCGGGAAACTTCCAGACTAGAAGAGACCCCGCCGATCGCCACAACCTCACTTAAAATCCGACAAAAAGCCCGAAATTTCTTCATCGTCATCGTCGGAATCCAAATCGCCTAGACCTAGAGCATCTAAATCATCTTCGTCAGGATCTCCGGTAGTGGCTTCTCCCAGATCGTCAAGTCCGAGATCGTCGAGGTCATCGTCATCAGATACAGAGAAATCGTCAATACCGTCTTCGTCCAAGTCGCCCAGATCCATATCTAGGTCATCTGAGGTAGGTGCCCCAAACGGATCGGGTATTTCTTCGGCGACAAACTCTGCATCTTCTTCCCCAAACGGATCGGATATTCCCGATTCGAGATCCCCAGAGGTCAAAGTCCCAAATTGCGAGGCTTCTTCATCGTCGTCGCCGAGGTCGAGACCGCCCAAAGCCGAGGCTTCTTCATCGTCGTCGAGGTCGAGACCGCCCAAAGCCGAGGCTTCTTCATCGTCATCGCCGAGGTCGAGACCGCCCAAAGCCGAAGCTTCTTCATCGTCATCGTCGAGGTCGAGACCGCCCAAAGCCGAAGCTTCTTCATCGTCATCGCCGCTCATATCGAAGTCAGATACGGCGTCTTCCTCATCGTCGCTCATATCGAAGTCAGATACGGCGTCTTCCTCATCGTCATCGCCGAGGTCGAAGTCAGATACGGCGTCTTCCTCATCGTCGAGGTCGAGACCGCCCAAAGCCGAGGCTTCTTCCTCGTCATCGCCCATGTCGAGACCGTCCAAAGCCGAGGCTTCTTCCTCGTCATCGTCCATGTCGAAGTCGGAGACCGCTTCTTCCTCGTCATCGCCCAGGTCGAAGTCGGAGACCGCTTCTTCCTCTAACTCCAAGGATTCCTCCTCGGAGCTAAGTGCTGACGCTGCTGCTGCCAGACCGGCGACTCCGGCGACTCCGGCGACTACTCCGGCTGCTCCTAAAGCCGCACCGCCCAATTTATTAGATTTGGCATCAGCGGGTGCAGCTTGCTCGATAAGGGCTGCGGGGGCTGCTGTCGCTGCGGGGGCTGCTGTTTCACCTCCCGCAACTGCGGGGGGGGTTCCTATCGCTGCGGGGGGGGTTCCTATCGCTGCGAGGGGGGTTCCTATCGCTGCGGGGGGGGTTCCTATCGCTGTGGCTGCGGGGGGGGTTCCTATCGCTGCGGGGGGGGTTCCTATCGCTGTGGCTGCGGGTGCTGTCGCTGTGGCTGCGGGTGCTGTCGCTGCGGCTGCGGGTGCTGTGGCTGCGGGTGTTGGAGATTGGTCGGCCGTCTGTGGCGCGGTATTTGAGGGCATACCTAGTGCCATGTCCGGGTCAAAATTTAGTCCCAACACTTCGATCAGGCTGTCTGCATCCGCCTTGAGTCTTGAGAAGGGCAGCATTAGTTGCTGGAGTTCCGGCTCCAGGGCAGCGGCAATTCCCAGGATGAGGTAAGAAACAGGCCTTTTCCCGCCGTCGGGTGTGGCGACCGTGTTGTCAGCCGTCATGTGCAGGAGCAGCCAAGCCCGATTTACCTGGTAGTAGTCCAACCACTTCTGTTTGAGAGCAACTGAAAAAGTATCAAAAAAAGCCATAACCTCTTTATCCTCATCCTGATCGCTAGACCTATTAAACCATCATCAGGTCTAGCTCATCTTCCTCCTTCTTGACCACTGGTTGCACTGGATTTAGATAAAAATCTGAAAGCAAGGAGAATAATTCGCGATCGGGCAGGTCGTTGGGCACTACTCCTTCGGGCATTGCCAAAATCTGGTCGGCGATGTTGAGGTAGTAATCGCAGACGTAGTTTAGGGAAGAATCGGTCTCGGCCATTTCAAACAAAGTTTTGCCTTTGACGCGAGAAACACGGATGTCTTCAATCAGGGGCAACACTTCCAGCACTGGCATGGGTACGGAGTCTATGTACTTGTCGATCAAGTCGTGCTTGGAGGTGCGGTTGCCAATTAAACCGGCGAGCCGCAACGGGTGAGTGCGGGCTTTTTCGCGGACTGAGGCGGCGATGCGGTTGGCTGCAAATAAAGCGTCGAAGCCGTTGTCGGTGACGATCATGCAGTAGTCGGCGTAGTTCAATGGGGCTGCAAAACCGCCGCACACTACGTCGCCGAGCACGTCGAACAGGATGATGTCGTATTCCTCGAAGGCATTGAGTTCTTTGAGCAGTTTGACGGTTTCGCCGACTACGTAGCCGCCGCAGCCAGCTCCTGCTGGAGGGCCTCCTGCTTCTACGCAGTCAACGCCGCCGTAGCCTTTGTAGATGACATCTTCGGGCCAAACGTCTTCGTAGTGATAGTCCTTTTGTTGAAGGGTGTCAATAATTGTGGGTATTAAGAAGCCAGTGAGGGTAAATGTGCTGTCGTGCTTTGGATCGCAACCGATTTGCAAAACTTTCTTGCCGCGCTTGGCTAGGGCAACGGAGATGTTGCAGCTTGTTGTCGATTTGCCAATTCCACCTTTTCCGTAAACTGCGAGTTTCACTCTTTGTTCTCCTATAGGTTTCTATCAAAACGATCGGGGCTGGGGTTTCACGCTTTGATGTTGCGATCGCCCAAAACTTGCAATACCCAACTCCAATGCCCTTCTTGTGAATTGGGGAGTCGGCGCAATTTAGCTCGTTGAAAGCATTATTAGCTAACTTGCGAGGAAAAGAAAGGGGGCGACCAAATCAAAATGCTAGTAAATTTGTTTATTTTGCATCTTTGGGAATCTTAGCTGTTTTTTTGAATCATAAATCTATTCTTATAAAAATTTTACATTTTTATTTGACTTTAGAATACTTTCTTAATATAAAGAGGTACAAAAATAAAACAAAAATTAACTTATCAAACAATCTGGGCTTTTGGCTTGGGGGCTAGGATGCAGGCAGTTGATGGCTTGTGGGCGTAACTTGAACGGGCACAAACGAGCTGGTGGATCTAGCAAACTCGAAGTGAGTTCGGCCGATCTGGGTCTGGGGAGGGCAAAGTTATAGGATTTTAGATTTGAAATTTGAGATTTTAGATTGGGAAAGAGTGATTTTGCTGGGGTTTCTGGTGCTTTGTAAAAAATTGTTAATTTTTAGGAATTGGCGGGGGAGTGGGAGAATATTATTTCTTCCCAAAGACTACTGACGATTGAGTGCTGACTCATGACAACTGACGATCGGAATCTCGATCGCAAACTCAGTGCTGAGTCCAACTTCCGAAACGCACTCAAGTCGCCCCCCGTGTTGTTCCACAACTAAATGGTAAGAAATCGACAGTCCCAACCCAGTACCCTTGCCGACTGGTTTGGTAGTAAAAAACGGGTCAAATAATTTGCAGCGAATATCATCGGGTATACCCCCGCCGTTGTCGGAAATTCGGATCGCCACAAAACCGGGGTCAACAACTTCAGTGCGAATTGTAATAGCCGGAACACTCAATTGAGAATTAGGAATTGGCGACTGTGTATTTTTCCCATTTCCCTTTGCCCATCGGCCTTTCTGGATTGCTTCATCAATCGCATCAATAGCATTGCCGATAATATTCATAAACACTTGATTGATCTGACCGGCACAGCACTCGACGCGGGGCAAATCGCCGTATTCTTTAATAATTTGAATAGGTGGATGTCCACCGTAAGCTTTGATGCGGTGCTGCAAAATCATCAAAGTGCTGTCAAGCCCCTCGTGAATATCAACGAGCTTGATGTTAGATTGATCCGATCGCGAAAAATTGCGCATCGACAAAACTATTTGGCGGATGCGCTCGGTTCCTACTTGCATAGAAGACAGGATTTTAGATAAGTCTTCCACCAAAAAATCGATTTCCATCCCTGCTGCTACTTCTCGAATTTCCGATACTGGTTCGGGATAGTGCTGCTGGTAAAGTTTCAACAGTTGGAGCAATTCTTTGATGTAGTGGTTGGCGTGGGAAAGGTTGCCGTAGATAAAATTAACAGGATTGTTAATTTCGTGAGCGATACCGGCAATCATTTGTCCCAAAGAAGACATTTTTTCAGTTTGCACAAGTTGAGTTTGAGTTTGCTGCAACTTTCGCACAGTTTCCTCTAATTGCTGCGCTTGATTTTTCAAGCAAGTTTGCTTTTGCCGCAGCACTTCTTCGACTCGCTGGCGCTTGATAATATCCCGTCTCAACAATTCATTTGATTCTAAAAGTTGAGCGGTGCGTTCTTCAACTTGTTTTTTTAAGTCGTCGTGAGCTTGGCGCAGGGCTTCTTGGGCCCGCTGCCGCTCTAAAATTTCTTCCTGCAAAAGTTCGTTGGCTTTCTGCAATTGGGAGGCTCTATCGTCAACTGCTTGCTGCAAAAGCTCGATCGTCCCGTAGATTTCTGATTGGTTAAAAACTTGCGGCAAATTTGTCACAGAGACAACGCCCAAAAGTTCTCCGTGACTGCCAACTACTACCAAACGGCGGACACAGTGCCGCTGCATCGACTGATGGGCACTCCAGAGGGAATCGGCGGGAGATATGCAAAATAAAGGCGCACTCATGAACCTTGCTGCCGGGATTTCCGAGAGGTTTAATTCGAGGGCGTGAAACTGCACAATATCCCGCTCGGTGACAATGCCGATCGGAAGAAGGTAATTTTCTATTGGTGCGATCGCCCGATCGGGATGCTGAATTTGCTCTTCGACAATGACGACGCAACTAACTCGATGCTTGACCATGAGTTCGGCTAAATCGAGAGCTGAGGCAGTTTTTGGGGCCCAAATGACTTCTTTGGTCATGACATCTGCCACGCAGCGCAAATTGGTTAGCAAGTTAACCGGTTGCAGCGCTTCGTGAATGGCTTCGCGGGTGATGATGCCCAGAAGCCGCGAGTCCTCGTCCACTACGGGCAAATGCCGAATCTGATGCTGGCGCAAGGTGAATATAGCTGTGAAAATATCTTGAGACTTGGATTGTTTGAGGGTAATGGGCGATCGAGTCATTACCTCAGCAATTGTCAGTCCTACCGCACAAGCTGCGACGGTAGTTAGCTTGACGATATCTCGTTCTGTAAAAATGCCGATCGGCCGCGAGTCTTCCACGACTAAGACGCAACTGCGCTTGGCCGGACTCGGAAGAGCGTGTGGTTTTTCGCCGCAAAGCTGACAGGATACCCGCATGGGGTTCATGAGAGCCAACACTTGGGCGATCGGGGTTTCTGGAGCCACGGTGAGGGGGTGGCGGTCGATCGCCCGATCTAAAGGTGACAAGTAAAGTGGCGGGCTGTTGGGTTCTAGGGCGGGTTCTGATGGTTTAATTGCTAGCTGCGGGACTGAATTTAGAAAATGATGTAATTGTTCTTCTTTTAGCATGGTTGATTATTAATTTTACTTAATGAGTTGTTACAATTTTGGAGACTTGGGTTGGCAGATTTAACATTAATTAAGCGGGTGACAGATGCTCGATCGCCTAAAATCTGATTGCTAGAACACCCTTATTTAATTTTTATTTTTTAAATCCTATGTCGTGGACTCCCTTAAACCATCGAATTCATCACTTGCCGCTCATCCTTGCGGGCCCGATTTTGCGCCGGACTGAAAGTCGGGCCGTGACAGTTTGGCTGGCTCTGAAAGCACCCCGCCGAGTCGAACTCAAGGTTTATTCGACTGAAGGCGGAACCGGTGAAATTGTCGGGGTGCCGTTGCTCCAAGGTGCGAACTCTACCGTGCAGCTCGGCAAATACTTGCACGTAGCGGCGGTGACTGCTAAACCGATGGACAGCAATGTCTTGACATCCGGGCAAATCTATGCTTATGACATTGAGTTTACCAGCAGTCGCGAGTCGCCGTCGAGGGTTGCAGTCCCAGAAAATGAGAAAGAAAATCTCATTTCTTGCCTGTGGCCGACCTCCCCTGATTTGTCGGCTTTGGGGCCGGAGACGATCGGTTATTTCGCTCACGGGTTGCCGACTTTTGCCCTACCGCCAAAGGATTTAAACTATTTGCGTATCGTTCACGGTTCTTGTCGCAAGCCGCACGGAGACGGCAGAGATGCGCTGCCAATCTTGGATAATTCGATCGAACAGTTTGCAGGAACGGCAAATAGCAGGCCTCACCAACTGTTTTTAACGGGTGACCAAATTTACGGCGACGATGTTGCCGATGCGATGCTGTGGGCCTTGACTGACGCTGGCGATACCCTGTTGGGCTGGGAAGAGAATCTGCCCCTGATGGATGATGCCCAAATTAAAAAGAATTTGTGTATCAGTATACCTAAAAATGCGGAAAACGAAAATGCAGTTGGCCAAGAGAGAGAAATTTTTAGAGAGTCCCCTATCCAGAAACCGTCTGATGCTGAGTATCAGTCCAAAAAACCAATTGAGTTACAGCCGGGGACTCGCAGCGATATTGCCAGAGATTTTGGCGGCTTTACGGCGATGTTGGTGAATAAACCCGCCAATGCTAAAAGTCACTTATTTAGCTTGGGGGAATATTACGCGATGTATTTGTTAGTTTGGTCGCCGGTACTCTGGTGCACGAGTTTTCCCAAGGGTAAGGATATTTGTCCAAATTCTAAGGATGCAAAAGTCTGGGATCGAGAAGTTGTTGAACTTGACGGTTTTGCTCGAAATTTGTGGAGGGTGAGGAGGGCGCTAGCGAATATTCCTACTTATATGATTTGCGACGACCACGATGTTAGCGACGATTTGTATTTGAATCGAGAGTGGTGTTACCGGGTGCTGGGGAAGCCACTGGGCAGACGGGTGGTCCAGAATGCTTTGCTGGCTTACGCTGTGTTTCAGGCTTGGGGAAATACGCCCGCACAGTTCGATCGCGAAAAACCGGGAGATAAATTATTAACAACTGCTGAAAAATGGTCGGCTTCGGCGGGGACTGATGTTTCGGCTTGGGAGGAGGCGGCTAAGTATTTGGGAATTCCAGGACTCGATCCGAAAACTCATTTGCCTAAGTTGAAATTAGATGAAGATGTTTTTATTTTGGCTCGGGATGGCGAGGGTGTGGGTGAGGTTTTGAATTGGCATTTTACTGTGAGAAGTTTTAAGCACGAGGTGATTGTGCTGGATACGCGGAGTTGGCGGGGGTATCCGGTGGAAAGCGCGATCGATCCGCCGATGCTTTTGACTCACAAAGGTTTTGAGGAGCAAATTCAGCAGCCTTTGCATGAAACTAATTTGCTGAATAAATCTGGGGAGTTTGAGATTGAGGCGACGCTGGTAGTTGTGCCGACTAATTTGGTGGGTTTGTGGATTATTGATGCGGTGCAAAAGCGGGATGTGGAACAGGGGAAGGTTTTTAATAGCGATGCGGGGGATTCTTGGAATTTTCACGAGTTGGCTTTTGTGAAGCTGTTGTCGGAGTTTTTTAAGCAGCGCGATCGGGTGATTGTGTTGAGCGGGGATATTCACTATGCTGCTGCTGTGCGGCTGAGTTATTGGTCTGATTGTCATTTTGGCGATTCTCGATCGAATATTGAGCCTTTGAATATGGCGAATTATCAATCAAATTGTCAATCTTCTGTGCTGGCGCAGTTGACTGCTAGTGCTTTGATTAATGAGGAGTGGAAAACGCATTTAATTCATACTAAGATTAAGTCGCTGTTTCCTGAGCGATCGCACGAATGTTTGGGATGGAATGAGCCGCTGGAATTAATTAAAATTTCGAGAATTGGCAAAAAGAAAGCTCTGGTAGCTGCTGTCAGGAACAGACAATCTCTGCCTGATTGGGGGTATCGGATTGACTGGATGAAACGGCAAAGAGCTCGGGTGTTTTTGCTGCTAGAAAAGGGAACTGCGTCAGATAGATCGCATAAAAATAAACAATTGTCATTCCTGCATAGGTTGTGGAATTTTATATCGCTGTTGTGGCGCAATCGCTGGCTGCAAGAGGGTAATGAGATTGTGGGATATAGCAATATTGCGATCGTCAGTTTTCAGTGGCCGGCTGATGATGATGGGGAGAAAGCGGTGATCCAAAATATTTATTGGCGGCCGCTATGGGAGCCGGATAGTGTGGTTTACAGTCAGTATTTTGTGCCGCTGGGATTGGATGAGACGGCGGTTGATTGATTGTGGTGTTTGTCGGTGGTTGAGACGGCGGTTTCAACCGCGTCTACACAGACGAAACCCGGATGGTGCGCGGGTTGAAGAGTCGATCGCCCGTTTGTCAAAAAGTCGTAGCGTAGCGGGGCGTAAGCCATCGCCTTTCCCATCCTCTCGCAGTTGTGGAAATTTGACTAAATTTGATATTTCTGCTATGATTATGTGAAATTAATCACAATTAAAGCTCAACTATAAATGTATGGAAGCTGTAATTGAAAGCATTGTAGATAAGCTGCGTTATTTAGGCAAACCGCAGCTAGAAGTGGTTCTTAATTTTGTTGATTTCCTAACTTGGCAGTCAGCGCCTGGTCGGTCATCAAAGGTAAGTGATTCTGATGCAGAAATTAGCGATCGCGAGTTTGAAATACTTTTAGATGAATTGGCTGATGATTTTATTAAAAGTCTGGGAAGTAATGTGCCTGTGCTATCAGATTTTGCCATAAGTCGTGAAGGTATCTACGAGGAGCATCCTTAGCAATGTTATGCCTTGTAGATACGAATATTCTGCTGCGGTTTTCCGATCGCTCTCATCCTTTATATCCTGTAATCCGCAATGCCGTAAAAAATTTGCGACAGGATGGATATAAACTGCAAGTAGCCTCACAAAACTGCGTTGAGTTTTGGAACGTTGTTACTCGCCCGATCGAGAAAAATGGCTTTGGGTTGACTCCTGCTGATGCCGATCGCCTGTTACAGCGGATCGAGCGTCTTTTTCCATTGTTTCCCGACACATATTTAACATACTCGGAGTGGCGTAGGTTAGTTGTTACCTACAGAGTTTCGGGGGTTCAGGTACATGATGCTCGTCTTGTGGCTATTATGAAAGCAAACGGTGCATCACACATTTTAACGCTAAATGTTAAGGATTTTACTCACTACGCCAACGAAGGAATTGTGTCGATCGATCCGAATACTATTTCTGAACAATAAATGAAAGGTCGATCGCCCGTTTCCCAAAAGTCGATCGCCCGATCGCACTAAAACCTTTTGCATCTGTCGTCGATCGCCCAGGTCAGATCCCCCTAAATCCCCCTTAAGAAGGGGGACTTTGAGCGCTTCTTGTCCCCCCCTTCTTTAAGGGGGGCTAGGGGGGATCTGGCCTTAATCGATCGCCCGTTTCCCAAAAGTCGTAGCGTAGCGGGGCGTAAGCCATCGCTCTTTTTTAAGGTAAGTAACCCAAGGTAAATAATACGATATTTTCTAATTGTACCAGTATCTCTGGATTTAGTTCACCAATTTTATTTCGCAATCTTGTTTTATCCAAAACTCGCAGTTGATGGCACAATGCAACAGAATCTTGAGCTAATCCTCCCTCGCCGCCGGGAATCAAAACACAGGAAGGAAGAGAGGCACGACGCAGATTAGTTGTGAGAGGAATACTGATAACAGTAGTTGTGTATCTCGAAATTGTATCGTTTTGAAAAATAATTGTGGGACGCACGCCTGCTTGTTCGGAACCTTGTGTGGGATCGAGGTTGGCAATCGAGATTTCACCTCGTCTGATTGTCATGCCAAATCCTCATGTTTGAGGAGTTCTGCATATTCGCTGATTCCGAGTTCCGCAAGTTGTCGGTCTTCTTCGGCAAATTCGCTGTAAAGTGCAGCTAAGTTAGTTTCATCGATCGCAGGAATAGTAACTAATCTGGCACGGAATTTCAGGAAGCTAATAAATTCAAATACTTGTTGGAGTTGTTCTCGATCGAGCTTTTCTAATTCTTGTTGGATTAACTCTCTCATGACAGTTATTTTTGTTGTCAAGTTTTCTGTATTATAGCCCGATCGCCCATCCACAAAAAACCCGGCGGTTGAAACCCAAAAAACCCGATCGCCCATCCACAAAAACCCGGCGGTTGAAACCCAAAAAACCCGGCGGTTGAAACCGTGGCTACACAGACAAAACCCGCCTTCGCGGGTTGAAGATTGCGTTATTTCTTAGTCCGCGTAGGCGGACATCGTTTGTGTAGACGCGGTTTCCAACCGCCGAGGATTTCAAATTAGATCGGCCATCCACCCAAAAACCCGATCGCACCTTTCTCTCAAATTAGATCGCCCATCCACCCAAAAATTCGATCGCCCATCCACAAAAAACTCGATCGCCCATCCACAAAAAACCCGATCGCCCATCCACAAAAAACTCGATCGGACATTTCTCTCAAATCCGATCGCCCTTAAACCAACTCCACATCACAGTAACTGGAAAGGGGGCCATCACGTAATCCACCATCAAGACCAAAATTTGTGAAATTTGCAATTTCAAGTGACTCACGACTGCCACTTCTACCTGAAACTCTCACGGATTGACCTGATGTAACACAGTCCCCAAAAGCGTTTGGCTTATTTCGTATCCCAAAACTTATCGTGCCACTGGAAGAGGAAACGGGAATGATTTTGGTTTGTGTTCCACTCCTTGTACCAAGTTCTACGAGAAAATTGTCTATTTCGTTTTTTGAATCGCAGTATGTTAGTGTGTATTGTGCCGTTTGTCCATAGGGGATGCGGTCAGGAATGAGTTCTACTTTAATGTTTGATCCTGGCAAACAAGTTGGTGCTGGTTCAGGAGTAGTCGCAGGTTTATCGCAAAAGTCAAATGGAAAATTATACTTTTTAGTAAGAAACTTTCGGATCTGAGGCAAAAAATTGGTTTTAGAAGGTTCAGTCGGCTCTTCTTTCCCAAATGAATCAATGAGATCCTTAGTAGATGAAGATAAATCTAAAGTACCTCCTACAGCATTTTCTAAGTCTTCTGCAAGTCCTGCGGATTTGAGAGCTTTTTCAATTCCTATTCCCTTCAATTGGTCAATTACCGCATCACCAAGGTCTTTATCGCTACCTGTAAGAAGTTTGCAACTGTAGTCAATGACCGTCAACGCCGTTGATACTCCCTTCAATCCTAGTCCAATAACGTCAAGTGATAAGCTAGTTCCCCCGCTAGGAACAGCAAAAAATAAACCAGTAACTACTGCAACGTTAGCAACAAAATCGACCACTTTAGCCACTTTGCCAATTCCTTCACAGAACTTTTTAAGCGGCTCACAATTTGTCGCAAAATCTGGCTCGCCAACGGTCGGAGGAGTAACTGGTGGCTCAGGAGGAGTAGGTATTGGAGTTGGCTCAATTGGCAGAGGAAAAGTTACAGAATCAAAAATCTGACCATCTTTGATCCCCGATATGACACCTTGATCCGGCTTTCCAGGTTCTTTACTCGCTTGATTCTCAAGTCGCACAGTTTCATTAGATCCCTCAAGCGTGATATCAGCGCTTGTACCATCTCGACTCATGCGCGTTGTGCTACCACGAACACCCGTTGTAGGATTGGGTACAAATATAACTGATTCTACGAAACGTCCGTCAGCATCATCTTGAAAAATAACTGTATATTTGCTACCATCACTCGCCGGAAATTCCATCTGAAATTTGTTATCAGATAGCTTTGTTACTTCCGGTAAATCAATTGTGACTCTATCTTCAGGACGATCGGGTTCCACATCATAAGGCCTGAAACGACCCCTTAAATCCTCTGGTGTAACTCCCAAAACAGTGCCTAACAACGCCCCGGTTGCAGCTACCTTAACATCCAAAGCAGAACCACCCGACGGCTGCACTTTCGATTCCAAAACAATATCGGATTCCTTAAGATTTGTGCTAAGTCCGATGAAATCGATCGTTCTTTGAAAGTCGGTGATTAAGTCAAACGTAGGAGAGCCTAAAGCCGCCTCAGAGCGCAGAAAAAACACATCTTGACCCGCACCACCAGTCAGAGTGTCATTGCCCAAATCGCCAATCAGGAAGTCATCGCCATCTTGCCCATTGATAATATCGTTACCGCGACCACCCCGCAAAAAGTCGTCTCCGCCTGCACCGAAGATTACGTCATCACCTGCGTTTCCGTTGACACCATCAGCACTTTCACCACCCTGCAAGGTGTCTGCACCTTCACCGCCAAGCAGACCATTTTGACCCGTACCGCCACTCAGAAAATCGTTTCCCGCGCCGCCGTAGAGCAAATCAGCACCATCAAGGCCCTCAATTCGGTCATTTCCTTCGTCGCCATAGACGATATCCCCGGATTCTGAGCCTGTAATCGAATCCGCACCGCCTAAACCCCGCAAACCGCCGATGAGAGTATCCAGCAAGCCAGATGCGATCGTAAATGTGTCGCTTCCCTCAGTTAAAATGTAAGCACTACCATCGCTCGAAAGTGAGCCACTGCTGACTTGAGAAGTCGATCGCCCGATATCCCCAGCAGAACCGGAGATAAAGTCGTTTCCTGTGTTACCATTCAAAAAGTCTTGCGCGACAGCACCTTCTAGCGTATCGTTGCCCCCCGGGTTGAGGATACCCTGAACATTCTGAGCATTCGATACCGCCTCTTGAGTCGCGGCTTTTTTGAAGGGACAGCCGCAATCCTCTTGACTCTCCCCGCGATCGCTGTTCAGTATTTCATCGCTTTTGTCCAGCAGAGCTAAATTCTCAGGCATTGTGTCGCTCACTTCGTGTTGGTACAAATAAACTGATTCAGAATCTACCTCATCTTTCTGACTTATGTCTTGACCAAAAAAGCCCGAAAAAGACTGAAAAAGCCCGAAGTTTCACAAAATTTATTTGGCATTCACTCAGCCCATGCAGCCCAACGACGATCGCCCGTTGCAAGCCGTCCCTGACGATAATAACGAACTGCTGAAATTAGTTGATTCCCTGATCTTTGAGAAAACTGGCAAACATCTCAACACGCTGCAACGGCTACTGTTTCAGGGAATGTATGATGGGAAAACCTACGAAACGATCGCTCGTGACACCCGCTACACCACCAAATACGTCCGAGAAGTCGGCTACAAGTTGCTCAAAACTCTCTCGGTAGTGATGGATGAAGAGATGCAAAAAGGCAATCTCAAAGCTGCGATCGATCGTAGAAATATTAGCAATACTTCAAACTTCGGCAGAGATTATATTCATCAATACGTCGAATACGTCCACACCCTCAACCTCAACCCCTGTCTTTCTGAACCTAGCAAATCTGACAAAAAATACGCCACTGAATCCAGATTCAAAACTCAGATCGAACGCCTCGAAATTGATGTTGCTGATGTCGTTTGTAAGTTGCACAGTCAAGGTATCGAACCATGTCAAATTGCTCTGTTGCTTGGTTTGCCAGATGTGACGGTAGAAACAATATTGCGTGAATTATCATAGCTAAAATGCGAGATATTTGTAGGGTGCGTCGCTGGGAAATTTTCAAGTTGATTTAGAGATTGTCGATCGCGACTAACCCTAAGATATAAAGTAAAATATAATTAATTATCTCGAAGTTCTTTTTCTTGCAAAATTTGGGTAGCCCAAACCCGATCTTCTTCCGATAGAGACGGTACGGGTTCTCGATTGTAATCGATCCGATAATCATAGCCAGCACGATCGTAAACACCTGCAAATATTTCTGGAAAATTAACAATAGGTTCTACATCTTCCTCGCGCAAGGGAAGCGGAAATATAGGTAGAGAATCCCGGAGATTAAAAGCATAAAGTTCGGCAAACGGACGGCGATTACTGGGACTCACCAAAACCCGATAATCGCTTTGAATAGAATTATTAAGGATGGGCATAGATTCCCATTTTCGTAGTAAATCTATTTCCACTAAATTGGTTAAGCTGCCTAAAATACTCTGGCGTTTTTTGAGATAAGTAATTCTTCCTTCTCCACTACGTTTGTTGACAGGAGAAATAATCTCAATTGCGGTGACAACTTGTTTCGTTGCCATTTCTCGCACTTCCAAATAAGTCTGTTTAATTTTTTCAGGAGCAGGCACTTTGACGGTAGTCGGAAGTGTTATAGTTAAAGTGGCAACTGAACCTGTAGGAATATTCGGGTTATTAGATTGACGCTTAATCGCGACATCGGGGATACCTACTAAAAGAGAGTCGCTGTCACTGTCATTTGGATCGGTAATTTCATAGATGCGTTTGTCGATTGCCACCTCATATTTAGGGCGAATTTGAGGCATGATGGTATCAGCGATCGCGATAATCAATCGATTGTGAGTTTCCTGCCAGAAATCGGGGTGTTCTAAGTAGGGGTCCATTCCAGGAAAGGGTGAAGGCATAGGACTGTTTTCCGATGTATTGACTCTCAAATCATTTTAGCATTTTTAATTTGGTAGGTGCGTCGCTTTAAAGCGACGCAGAGCCTCTGGATATAGGTTCCCAGACCCAGCCTGGGAACCAGTTAAAGCTTGTCAAGAACAGGCAGGATGCCTGTCTCACAGTAATTATTGGAGATGTCTATTTGTAGATGAATTTAATCTGTTGTGGAACAGGCCGGAAAGCCTGTTGATTTTGGGCGGGCAAGATGCCCACCCCACAAGAAACTTGATGTATGGTGGAACAGGCCGGAAAGCCTGTTCCTAAAATCAGAGACAAATATTAACTACAAAACAGCAGCAACAGTTGCCATCAACAACCCTTGAAACAATTTCACCCCATCAGTTTCGCCCAACATCGGATCGGATGCCCGTTCTGGATGCGGCATCATTCCTAATACATTGCCCGCCCGATTGCAAATACCGGCAATATTATTTAACGAACCGTTGGGATTGCCAGCATCGCTAATTTTGCCCGCTTCCGTGCAGTAGCGAAACAGCACTTGCTCGTGGTCTTCTAACTCTGCTAATGTATCCGCATCGGCATAATAGTTGCCTTCACCGTGGGCGATCGGCAAATCGATGATTTCACCCGTAGTATAAGCCGCAGTCCAACGAGTATTACCCCGTACAACTTTCAAAGAAGCGCGATCGCAAATAAAATTCAATCCCGCATTCCGCACCAGAGCACCGGGCAATAAACCAGCTTCAGTCAACACCTGAAAACCGTTGCAGATGCCTAATACAAGCTTTCCTTGTTTCGCGTGTTCCGCAGTAGCCCGCATCGCCGGAGAAAAACGGGCGATCGCACCGCACCGCAAATAATCTCCGTAACTGAAACCACCGGGAATTACAATGATGTCAATATCCGAAATATCGGTATCTTCGTGCCAAATCATGCGCGTCGGTTGGTGCAGCAACCCTTGAGTCACCCACACCACATCGCGATCGCAATTTGAACCGGGAAAAACAATAACTCCAAATTTCATAAGCTGAAGGAAGAAGGAAGAAGGAAGAAGGAAGAGGGAAGAAGGAAGAAGGAAGAGGTGTCAACTTAAGACTGAAATCTTAGGTTTCTCTCGCTTGTATCAAAGTCTAGATCCCCCTAAATCCCCCTTAAGAAGGGGGACTTTGAGTCGTTCTAGTTCTTGTGTTTTTAACGAAGACTTTGAATGCTCTTGTCCCCGCTTTTTAACAAAGACTTTGAGAACCCTCTTGTCCCCCCCTTTTTAAGGGGGGTTAGGGGGGATCTCCGGGTTGAAAAACACCCTAGGACAGAGACTTTCAACGCTCTTGTCCCCGCTTTTTAACAAAGACTTTGAGAACCCTCTTGTCCCCCCCTTTTTAAGGGGGGTTAGGGGGGATCTCCGGGTTGAAAAATACCCTAGGACAGAGACTTTCAACGCTCTTGTCCCGGCTTTTTAACAAAGACTTTGAGAACCCTCTTGTCCCCCCCTTATTAAGGGGGGTTAGGGGGGATCTCCGGGTTTAAAAACACCCTAGGGACGATCGCACTTAAGCCCCCACAGTCTCCACAGCAACAGGAATTTCAGTCAAATCAAAGCGATAATTTTCAATCACTGGATTGGCCAAAAGTTGGTCGCAAACGCGATCGAGTTGTTCGCGGGCCTGGGACTCACCAGCAGCAGTCAGCGTCAATTCAACGTATTTCCCGATACGCACGCCCTCAACATTGTCGTATCCCATGTGTTGCAAACCAGACTGTACGGCTGTGCCGGCGGGGTCTAAAACCGAAGGGCGGAGGGTAACATAGATTTGGGCAAGATATTTCTGAGTCACAAAAAAACTTGGTAAGTGGGAAGCTCAGAGACTTTAGTCCTGAGACGAAAACGACCAGGCGATTTCAATCGCCTTGAATCCCCTCCGGCGAGGGTAGAGGGGTATGGTTGCCCCTCCAGCGAGGATATGGTTGTCCTCTGCTCCTTTCGGAGTAAAGTTAGCTTCGCCAATGTTATAAAGGCTTGTCAGGCTAGCAGCACTGTCTCAGTGACTTTAAGACTGTTTAACTACTAGCGACAGAGCAAGGGACTAGCTTCGCATCCCAGGGTGTCATGACCTAAATAACGTAGTCAGTTAAGACTGAGGCTGGTCAGTACAGCTTGCTTGATTTCTCTTACAAGCTCAGTGGCTTTAGCCAAGAGTTACTGACGGGAATGTTGCGATAGGTGATGTGCAAGTTAGCGCCATTGTATTCTACAACCAGGTTGCGCGCGATCGACCTTTGACCCCAAATCAGCGTTTAATACCCTCTTATTCCCCAGTCCGCGCACCATCCGGACATCGTTTGTGTAGACGCGGTTTCAACCGCCGAGTCTTCTGTATACGAGGATTTGGTATGACTCCCCCAAGTAAGATAGCCTAGAAACAGGGACAAATGTGATTCCAGCAGATTCGAGAAAAAAATTATGAGAACCAACCACACCCGCAGTCAGGAGCGTATTTTAAACTTGCTCAAAGTCCTGAATCGATCGCTCTCAGCGCAAGATATCTACTTAGAACTGCGTAACAGCGACCAAAGCATGGGCTTAGCAACCGTTTACCGCTCCCTCGACGGTTTAAAGCGAGAGGGGTTCGTTCACGTCAGAACGCTTGCTAGTGGCGAGTCTCTCTACGGTGCCGCCCACCAAGACCAACATCACCTCACTTGTCTGGAATGTGGCGCCTCCATTACGATCGACGAATGCCCGGTTCACCACTTAGAAAGCCAACTGCAACAATCTCATTCTTTCAAGATTTATTATCACACTTTGGAGTTTTTCGGATTGTGCGATCGGTGTACTCTCGCTCAAGAATCTTAATCATTAGTCATTAGTCATCAGTCATTAGTCATCAGTCATCAGTCATCAGTCATCAGTCATTAGTTATCAGTCATTAGTCATTAGTCATTAGTCATTAGTCATCAGTCATTAGTCATCAGTCATTAGTCATCAGTCATTAGTCATCAGTCATTAGTCATCAGTCATTAGTGAATCTCTTACAAAAATAATTAGGACGCTGCTCAAAGCCCATCCCACAACTTTTTTTTCTTGTGGGATGGGCTTCTAGCCCGTCCGAAAATTTGATTAAAAGTTACTCGGCGATTGAAATCGCTGCTATACAGACGAAACCCGCCTCCGCGGGTTGAATTAATTCTTAGTCCGCGTCGGCGGACTTTGTTTTTGTAGGAGCGATTTCAATCGCCGCTTCTAACTAAGACAATTTTTTCACCTCATTAATATTACCTTCCCCAACAATCGATCGCAATCCCTCCATCGTAGCGGGGATGCTGCGCGGGTCCATAAACATCACCTTGCTGCTGTCGCTGCTGCCAATTTTCAAGCCCATATCCAGATAGTTTTGAGCTAACAAAAATTGTAAAGCTTCCCGGGCATTGGGGTCAGTTTGCAGAGTTTTGCCGATTATTTGCAAAGCCTCAGAAGTAGCTTGAGCTTTTAAAACCTGACTTTGGCGTTCTGCTTGTGCTTTCAGGACGATCGCCTTTTGTTGAGCTTCCGCCTCCAAAATAGTCGCTTTTTGGCGGGCTTCCGCATCCAGAACTTGCGCTTCAGCTTTACCTTTGGCGCTGTTAACTGCTGACTCCCGTTCGCCCTCGGATGTCAGAATTGCCGCCCGCTTCCGCCGATCGGCTGCCATCTGCAATTCCATCGATTCCTGTACAGTTTTAGAAGGGATAATATCGCGCAGTTCTACCCGCGTTACTTTCACTCCCCAAGGATCGGTAACAATATCTAAATCTCTGAGCAAGAGTTCATTAATTTGAGAACGAGCGGTAAAGGTTTGTTCGAGATCCAGTTGACCCATTTCGGCGCGAATTTGAGTCAGCACCATATTTACCATTGCTGACTGGAGATTTTCTACTTTGTAACAAGCTTTTTCCAAGTCTACAATCCGCCAGTAAACCACAGCATCAACGGTGATGGAAACGTTGTCGCGGGTAATACAAGCTTGCGGGGGAATATCTAAGACTTTTTCCCGAATTGTTTGCTCGTAAACGACGCGATCGAGAAAGGGCTTGACAAAATTCAAACCGGGTTCCAGTTTCTTGCCGCTGTATTTACCTAAAGTTTCCACCAGCGCTTGATTTCCCTGATTGATAATCTTGACGGAACCTGCGAGGGCTGACCCGCCTAGTGCTAAAAATACGAGTAAAAAAAACTGTTCCACTGTCGCCTCCTATAAATGTTGACTGTTGACTGTTAACTGTTAAATGTTGACTAATAACCAATGACTAAGCTGTGGAGCATTTAAACCATTAACGATCGAGGTAAGGTGCGTCAGCTAGAACACTTACTCTACATGGGAAACACTTATTTACGCTCCGCACCCTACTATCCTCCTTTAAATGCGAAACAGCTTATTGACTAATGACTAATGACTGCTGACTAATAACCAATGACTACTGACTACTGACTAATGACTAACTACTAATTATCTGTGATTAATTACGCATTTTGTTTAAGAATGCAAGAGATTTTCTGGCAAAACTATCAGAGTAGTGCCTTTCCGTCCGACGACAATTACGTTTTGGTTGGGGGGGATAGTGGCCTTCGTGTCTTCGCAGCGAGCTTGCCAAGAATTCCCCTCATAAATGACTCGGCCGGCTTCTCCGGGGGGAATTTCTGTTAAAGTTTTTGCTTCCTGAGAATCTGCGATCGCCCTTACCTTGCCTTTTGGTATCAACCGCCGGGACAGCAGCACAAAAACTGTCGAAAATACCATCCACAGAAATATTTGTAAATTAACGTAAGGTAGAACTAGAGAGCATCCAGCTACGGCGAAGGCGCTCAGTCCCATCATAAAAGCGACAAAAGCAGTCGGGAGAAATAGCTCTGCCAAACAGAGCAAAGACCCAGCTAGCAGCCAAAGGAGTGTGGGAGTCAAGATCATAAAAAGAATAGGTGATACTATTTAGATATTAGATTGGAAATTTAAGATTTAAAAAATGCAAACAACTGACTCTGCAAGGGTTTGCGACTTGCGGGCCCTGAGAGCGATTTTTCGCGCCGCGGTATCAGCTTGAGGCTTCCATCGTACTCCAAGTCAAAGTTTAGTAACTTAGATTACAATTTTAGCCGGTGCAGACTGGCAGAAACTACAATTTCTAGGGGCCCAAAGGCAGTTAAGAAATTGATAGGGGCTAAAATCAGTTTATTGTCAAGCTCATGAATTTGGGCTTGCGAATCATATATCTTCAGAATCTTTTTACACAAACTATTTCGATATGATCAGCAGTTTCTCCGAACCCATTTATTGCCCGAATCTTAGCTGTGCAGATCCCCGCAATACCTTTGGCCGCCAGCAGTGTGCAGCTTGCGAAACCGATTTAATTTATCGATATTTGTGGGCGGTGGGCCCAGCAGCCGAGGAAGTGCCCGCAGGTAAGGTAATAGCCGATCGATACTTTGTCACTGCACCCCAAATCTGGCTCGACAGCCGTCCTGCTGTGCCTCCCAGCGTCCCGGAACAACTGCCGGATAGCATTATGCCTTACCTGCATTTGTATCCCCAACGGCTGCATACGCCTGAAGTATACGGTTTTTGTTCGCTGGGGGAAGCACCGTCCGAGGCAGAGGTGCTGTTGTTGGAAAATGTGCCCATCAATAATTTCGGTCGCCTGTATCCTTCTATTTTACAATCTTGGTCTGGGACAAGCGCCGCGCGCCAAGTTTACTGGCTGTGGCAAATGCTCCAACTGTGGGCGCCGCTGTCGGAACAGGGAGTCGCTTCGAGTTTGCTGGTACCGGAAAATTTGCGGGTGGAAGGTTGGCGGGTACGCCTGCTGGAACTGCACCCCGGCAATTTTGTACCGACGCTGCGCGATTTGGGAGATGTGTGGTCAGGTTTGGTGGAATCGGCGCAACCTTCTGTGCAGTCGAAACTTGGAGAGATTTGTCAGTTTATGCGCCGCAGCAGCATGAATTTTGATGCGATCGCCCTGGAACTCAACGATTTACTATTAGAACAAGCCGCTCAATTGCCTCTGCACTTAGAAGTAGTCGGCATGACCGATACCGGGCCGCAGCGCTCCCAAAATGAAGACAGTTGCTATCCGACTGCTGCTGATTTGCAATCTAGCAAAACTTCAGGGGGAGAGAAACTAATTCCTTACTTGACAATGGTTTGCGACGGGGTTGGAGGCCACGAAGGAGGAGAAGTTGCCAGTCAATTAGCCGTCCAGTCCCTGAAAGCTTTAATCCAAAATTTGCTCGCAGAAATCGCTGAACAACAAGAGTTGATGACGCCAGCAATGGTAATCAAGCAACTCGAAGAAATAGTGAGAGTTGTAAATAATGTGATTTCCGCTCAAAATAACGAGCAGGGAAAAGAGTTGCGACAGCGGATGGGGACGACTTTGGTGATGGCCCTCCAGTTGCCTCAAAAAGTGAAAAATTCCGAGGATTTGCCCTCGAATAACAGTCACGAACTTTATTTAGTCAATGTTGGAGACAGTCGCGCTTATTGGATTGGCAAAAATTACTGTCAGCGGCTGACTGTGGACGACGATGTAGCGTCAAGGGAAGTCCAGCTAGGACACAGTTTATACTGGGAAACTCAACTGCGATCGGATGCAGGAGCCTTGACTCAAGCTTTGGGTACGCGGGACGGCGATTTCCTGCGCCCAATAATTCAGCGATTTATTGTCGAAGAGGAAGGCTTACTGCTGCTGTGTTCCGACGGTTTGAGCGACAACGACTGGGTAGAACACTCTTGGGAAAATTACGGCCCTCCGGTGCTCGATGGTCAAATGTCTTTGGAAGTGGCGGTTCAGTCTTGGATTCGCCTCGCCAACGAAAAAAACGGTTACGACAACACCTCCGTGGTGGCGACTCACTGTCGGATGTCGCCGGAGAGATTGGTACTGTTTCATCCGGCGGCTGCGTCAGCGTCGGTGTCAGCGCCGGTGTCATCCGCGTCGGTGTCGCTGCCGATGTCCCTCCCGGCGTCCCTCCAGAAGTCCGGGAGGATTCCAGAATCTCAGCTTTCAGAATCGTCCAAACAGTTGCTGTATCCCGAAACTCCCCCCGCCCCGGAACCTGTTCAAAAACAGAAGTCCCAGCTTTGGCTGCCCCTGCTGGGGCTGTTGGCCCTGATGTTAGGGGGCGGCGCTTTAGGTTTGTGGGTGCGAAGCCTCCAAAACCCACAGCCAGAGCCCGCACAACTTCCCCCACCCCCGGAAACTACCGCCCCGACTCCTGGGGAAATTCCCTCGCCCGGTGCCGAGAGTCCCTCGCCGTCGCCAGACTCGACTCCTGGGGAAATTCCCTCGCCCGGTGCCGAGAGTCCCTCGCCGTCGCCAGACTCGACTCCTGGGGAAATTCCCTTGCCCGAAGCGGAAACTCCTTCGCCATCGCCCCAGTAAAGCAGGGCGAATTAAACAGAACGTTTCAGCTGAGATGTTGCACTATTCTTGTTTAGGAACAGGCAAGATGCCTGTTCCACAAGAGATGAATTTTATTGTGGAACAGACATCTTGCCTGTTCTAGATCGTGGTGCAAGATGTGAGTTTTAACAAATGCAGATACTTTCCGGCGGCACGACAACTCGAACGCTATCGCCGACTTTGTGCCGCTGCAAGTCATCTCTGTGCAAGTTTTGTCGGCGAAGGGCGATCGAGCTTTTAGCAGTCAACCGTACCGTATAGCGCGTGTCAGTGCCAATATAAATAGCCTCTTCTACTGTTCCCGGCCAGCTATTTTCAGCCTCACAATTAGCCGGGAAAATAGCAGCTTTTTCTGGCCGCAACACCAGGGTGACAACTTTCCCAGCGGGCAAATCTTCTGCTGTCGCAACTAACACGGGCAACTGCTGGTCAACCAACACGATTATTTTACCGTTTTGCTTTTCTACTACTTGCCCGCTTAAAAAATTGCTGTCGCCAATAAAATCAGCAACAAACCGCGTTTTAGGATATTCATAAATCTCAACAGGCGTTCCGACTTGTTGCAGTTTTCCACCCTCCATCACTGCAATTCTGTCCGACATAGTTAGCGCTTCTTCTTGGTCGTGAGTCACATAAATAAATGTAATTCCCAATTTTCGCTGCATTTTTTTTAATTCTAATTGCATCTCTTTACGCAATTTTAAATCCAGCGCTCCTAAAGGTTCATCCAACAGCAAAACAGAAGGCTGTTTGACTAATGCTCTTGCTAGCGCTACTCGCTGCTGCTGTCCCCCTGACAGTTGGCGGGGATACCGTTTTTCTACATCCGTTAACTGTACTAATGCTAAGGCTTCAACAACGCGATCGCGAATTGTTTGCTGAGGTAAATTCTCCATTTCCAACCCAAAAGCGACATTTTGTGCTACTGTCATGTGCGGAAATAAAGCATAATTTTGAAATACCGTATTCACTGGGCGGTGAAATGGCGGGCGATTTTGCATCGGTTGGCCGTGAATGTAAATTTCGCCCGCTGTGGGAATTTCAAAACCCGCGATCGTTCGCAAAGTTGTAGTTTTGCCGCAGCCGGAAGGGCCGAGTAAAGAAAAGAATTCGCGATCGTAAATTTGCAGGTTGAGGTTGTCTACAGCTAAGAAATCTTGACTGCGGACACTTTTAAATACTTTGGAAACTTCTAAAACTTCGACAGCGTGCATTTTGTTAGTATGTTTGGGGGATAAGTAATAAAAATCTGAGTTCGAGTCCGGTTAAACTTATATCTTGCACCATTCTCAATTACTTGTTGAGGAACGGGCTCTCCGGCCCGTTCCACAAGAAATTTATTCTTTGTGGAACAGGCATCTTGCCTGTTCTTGACGGGCTCTCCGGCCCGTTCCACAAGAAATTTATTCTTTGTGGAACAGGCATCTTGCCTGTTCTAGAGAATGGTGCAACTCCAAAAAAAGCTAAAAATTTAAGTAAATCCGCCCCGGCAGCAACCTGTTTTATATTTACTTTCCCGCCCCTGCTTTAACTTCCGTCCAAGCTCGATCGTACAATGCGGTTGCTTTCCCGACATCCTGCAAGAATTTCATTTTGCCAAACACCTCATCCGGCGGATAAATTTGAGGATTTTTCAAATCTTTTGGGTCGATTAAACCTTTGTCTATTGCTGCTTTGTTGGGCGAGCCATAGTGGGTAAAATTAGAAATTTTAGCACCTACTTCTGGCTGCAAAATGAAGTTGATGAATTTCTCAGCTAACTCTTTGTGAGGTGCACCTTTGGGAATTGCCATGTTGTCAGAAAAAATTATTGTTCCTTCTTTGGGAATAGCGTAGCGGAGATTTGGATTCTCTTTCATTACCTGAAAAATATCGCCGCTCCATTCCATTGTCAGATTTACTTCTCCTTGATCCAGCAGAGCTTGACCCGTGTCGGGGACAAAAGCTGCAATAATATTTTTACTTTTAATCAGCAAATCGCGGGCTTTGTTAATCTCTTCGGGATTAGCTGTATTGGGGTCGAATCCTAAATACATCAAAACGCCGGCAAAGGTGTATCTGGCATCATCTTGCCATGCTATTTTTCCAGTATATTTAGAATCGAACATCGCCGCCCAACTGTTGATATCGCCCTTGGTTGCTTTCAAGTTGTAGCCAATTCCCATTGTTCCCCACTGATAAGGCAACGAATATTTGTTGCCAGGGTCAAATGTTTGGTTAATAAATCTCGAATCGAGATTTATTGTGTTAGGAATTTTTGGGAAATCTAACGGCTCAAGTATATTATCTGCTGCCATGATTTTAACCATGTAATCAGCGGGAAATATTACATCGTAACCTGGATTTCCCTGTTTGAGTTTGGCATAGAGCGCATCGCTGTTCTCGAAAGTGTCGTATTGAATTTTAACATTGTTCTCTTTCTCGAATTGAGCTATAACTTCGGGGGCAATATAAGTTGAATAGTTGTAAATGCTGAGCACTTGCTGCTGGTTGCCACCTGTGGGGCTACAGCCGAAAGTCACCGTTGCACTCATCACAAACAAAAGTAGGAAAGTCAGCAGGCGTTTCATAGGTTGTATTAGTTGCAGACGACAATAATTATGACACAAAAAGCAATTTTTTTAATTTTTATAAACTTTTAACGATGATACAACCAGCAACAAGGAAGCCAACAACATCAAAGTTGAAATGGCATTAATCGCTGGCGTCACTGCAAATTTTATCATGCCGTAAACAAATAATGGCAGCGTCATCGAACCGACGCCAGTGGTAAAGAATGTCACGACAAAATCATCGAGAGACAGAGTAAAAGCCAGCAGTGCCGCGCTGAAAATAGCGGGCCAAATCAGAGGGAGAGTGATGCGCCAAAAAGTCCGCCATTCGTTAGCGCCTAAGTCAAAAGCTGCTTGTTCTAATATCGGATCGAGTTCCGCCAAACGCGCCCTGACAGTAATAGTCACAAATGAAATATTAAAGACAACGTGACCGATAATTACTGTAGGTAAGCCGAGATTGAGGCGAATTCCCGTGAGATTTTCTACGATCCGAAATACTAGGGTAAAGAAAACTAGCAGCGAAATGCCGATCGTAATTTCGGGCATAATAATCGGCAAAAACAGCAAAGCTTCTACTGCTTTGCGCCCCGGAAAATGAAAGCGTTCCAGTGCTAGCGCGAGCATTGTACCAAAAATTGTCGCTAACACAGTCGAAATAGCTGCAATTAGCAAGCTGTTGTTTAGTGCTGGCCAAATTCCGGCGCTGGTGCTCGTAGCAATCGTCGCGCCTGCATTGCTAAACAAGCTGCGATACCAATCGAGGGTAAAACCGCGCCAAACTGCGTTGAATCTGGAAGCATTGAAGGAGTAAATAATTAAGATCAGAATTGGCAAATAAAGAAAGGCAAATGCTAGTGCAGCTTGTACCCAAAGCCACTTTTTGCCGATCGCGCGCACGAGTAAATCTAGTTTTGTTTTAGTCATTAGTCATTAGTCATTAGTCATCAGTCATTAGTCATTAGTCATCAGTCATTAGTCATTAGTATGTAGGGGCGGGTTTTACAGACAATCTGTGCCTAAGACCAATAATCTCATAAACCCGCCCCCACCAAACTGTAAATCTCAATCTACCTGTTTAATTTTCATCAGACACGCGGAAGTAGATTAAAACAGGAATCAATACGATCGCCGTCAACAGCATAGAAAGCGCCGATCCAAAAGGCCAGTCGCGGGCTTTCATAAACTGATTTTGGATCAAATTTCCCACCATAACTGTTTTAGAACCGCCCAATATATCTGGTGTAATAAAAGCGCCCACTGCGGGAACAAAAACTAGAATAGAGCCTGCAACAATACCGCGAGTTGTCAAGGGTAAAAACACGCGCCAGAAAGTCCGAATATCGTTTGCCCCTAAATCTTGAGCAGCTTCTACTAATACAAAATTGAAGCGTTCTATGCTAGAATATAAAGGCAAAACCATGAAAGGCAAATAGCCGTAAATAAGACCGATCGCCACAGCGAAAGGCGTAAAAAGCAAGTTTAACGGTTCGCTAATAATTTGCAGGCTTTGCAAGGCTGTGTTAACTACTCCTTCGCTACGCAGCAGTATGATCCAGGCGTAGGTTCTCACTAAAAAATTAGTCCAAAATGGAATAATTACCAGCAAAAGCAAAGCATTTCGCCAGCGGGGAGGACGGGTGGCGATGAAAAAGGCTAGGGGATAGCCAACTAACAAGCAAGCGGCTGTTGTCAGAAAAGCCAGCCAGAGCGATCGCCCAATTACTCCTAAGAAAAGTCCGCTGAACAAACGCTGGTAGTTGCTGAGAGTAAATATCCAAGTAACGCCGCCGTAAGTACCGCGTTCTAAGAAACTGTACACAAGTACAATTAGCACCGGCAGAATGAAGAAAAAGATCAGCCATGCGGTAGCGGGAAATAAGAGCAGCAACAGGTTAGTTTGCTGGCGGTTTTTAACACTCATTATTCAGTCAAGCCAAATTTAGCACATAATGCAACACATTTGACTAATGATACTATCTTCACAAAAAAATGTAACTGTAGACAAGCCCCAAACCCGAATATTCATCAGTCACAGCCAATCTAAAATCTAAAATCTAAAATCTAAAATCTAAAATGGCATGACTATCGCCAATAAGGCCGGCCCTTCCAAAAAACTCCCACCGTAACTCCTATTAGTGCAGCTTCCGATAAACTTGCTAAAAAAGGAGGTATGGGCAGGAATGACTTTAACACCAAACCCAAGAGCACGCACAAAGCTAACACCCACAAATTAGTCCGGTTGAGCAAAAATTGCTGCTGCCAATACTCTAAAAAGTAAACTGCTAAAGCTCCCATTCCCACTGCTGTAGCGAAAGGTATCAATATCCCCAGCCCAGAACCGAAGACAAGCGTCAGAATGTTGCGGAATGGCCGCGACTGCATGAAACCCCACGCTAAAAATAGCTCCAGTCCAATCACGATTGAGTTGACGAGGGCGGCAATTTGCAGCATTTCTCGCCAAGGTAAAAGTTTTAAGCGGCGCAGAAAATTACTCACATCGGTAAATTAGGTAGGTTGCTTTGATTTTATAACAGTTTCGCGAACTGCGATCGACATCTTCCTCCTCTTTAAGTAAAATAAAGATTGAGGGCAGTCTCTTGACAAATAAACCCAGAGTACGTGCCTATTAGTTGTTGGAACCGCGAAAGGAAAAAAGTTATGGTGGAGAACACTGTCGATTGTGCTGTAGCTTGCGTCAATGGCTGCGTTCTGGGCGACAAGTGCCCGAAGCGGGAATACGCAGAAGCAACGTCCAACTTTATTGAAAATACTTCTCTGGAAAAAATGCTAGAAATAGCAGAGGAAGCGGTGAGAAGGAAACGGACGGAACCCCCCAAATGGGTAATTCCTGATTTTCCCGAATAGAATTAGCCTCCCTATTAAAAAGCGATCGCCCATTTCCAAAGGGCGATCGCTTTTTGTATTCCCAAGGAAATAGCTGAGTAAAATTAATATATTTCCTGGGATAGAAGCGAAAATTTTCAAGAGCAATTATAATTTCAATTAATTACAGCCCTTGGCAATTACTAAAAAAAAATCAGCTAAAACCAATCGCCAAACTACGAATTTTTTAAGTAAATTGAATTCCAAAATAAACAGGAGACAAGTATCGTGGCACAGCAAAAGAAACCCAACGCAAAAACAACAACAGAACGGGATAATTTGGGAGATTTGCCTCAAGAAATTACCGAATCTTACGGCACCGGCGTTATCGCTGAACCGGGATTGAACCAATATGAAATCACAACCTTGAACGATAGCAGTTCGGAATACGGTTCCAGCAGTTCCCAAATCGGCGGCGAGGAGGGCGATGCTGTTGCGGAACAAGAAAGTGCCACAGGCGAGGAATTGGTGGGGGGAAGCGCTCCCACTCCCGACCAAGATATGGTTGACGAACTCGGAGCTGCGGCGGGCATTGAAATGGCGGACGGAGCTATTTTGCACACAACAGATATGCTGGAACATCGAGATGAAAGTCGGTGGGAATTAGACCCGAGTTCTGCGGAAGATTATCAGGAAAGACCGGATTTATAGGTCTATTTTTTACCCAAAAATAGGTAGTATAATAGGAGCGGGTTCAGCATTGTCCACACTTCATATGCCAAGTATTTGCAAATCCGCCCCTCATCACTTTTGCTCTCGCAACACGTATCCAACTCCCCGAACAGTATGCAGCAGGCGTTTTGAGTTACTTACTTCTAGCTTAATCCGTAACGCACGAATATACACTTCAATAATATTTGACTCGCCCATAAAATCGTAACCCCAGACTTTCTCTAAAATTCGATCGCGGGTAATGACTTGACGGGAATTTTGCAGCATAAATTCTAACAAATCAAACTCTTTGGCAGTGAGTTCAATTAGTTGACTGCCTCGATAAACTTCACGGGTTAAACCGTTTAAGATTAGGTCTTCAAATTGTAGCTGATCCGGGTCATTTGGTTGAGTTCGGCGCAGACGTGCTTTCACTCTCGCGAGGAGTTCTTCCATACTGAAAGGCTTAGTAACATAATCATCGGCTCCAGCATTTAATCCCGTCACGCGATCGGGTACTTCATCTTTTGCTGTTAACATAATTATTGGTACTTGAATACCAGTCGATCGCAACCTCAAACAGATGTCTAATCCAGAGATACCCGGAAGCATCCAATCTAAAATTAATAAATCCGGTTGAACATCACGGGCTAGCATTAATCCATCCAATCCATTTGGGGCGACAGTGACATGATATCCTTCAAGACTAAGTTCAGATTCGATGAACTTTGCCAGTTTAGGGTCATCTTCAACAAGGAGAATGCGATCGCTCATAGCTGCGGATTCCAGATAGGTAAGGTGATAGTAAAAATACTACCTTCTCCCGGTTTAGAACGGAGCGTGATACGTCCATCCATGCCTTCGATCAGGCTTTTGGCGATCGCCAATCCCAACCCTGTACCGTCTCTAGAGCGCGTCATTGACTCATCCACCCGGTAAAACCGCTCAAAAATCCGGTTTTGATGGGGGAGAGAAATACCAATTCCGCGATCGCCCACATGAATCATCACCTGCTGTTCCTTCTTTTCTAATACTAACTCAACAGGTTGTTCTGGAGCAGAATACTTGATTGCATTATCGACTAAGTTAATTAACACCTGTTGTAAACGATCCTGATCCGCACAGGCTACAACATCCTCATCATTTGACACCAAAATAATTTTCCGATTGCTAACTTTTTGACTCATTTCGGCCACCTCAGCCACCAGAGTATTCAGCATCACCGGATTCAAACGAAAGTGCAAGTTGCCGCTATCAGCCCGTGCCAAATCGAGCAAATCTTCTAACATCCGAATCGTGCGTTCAGTTTCCCCAACCGCTGTTTCCAGTGCTTGTTGCTGATAGTCACTTAAGTTAGTGCTGCGTCGCAGCAAACTTTGTAAATAACCAACGACAACCGTCAGAGGAGTGCGTAATTCGTGAGAAACATTACCGACAAATTGGCGTTGCTGCTCCCAAGAACTCGACAATCGAAACAACATCTCATTAAAGGTTTGTGCTAGTCCTAAAATCTCATCGGGAGCCTGATGCAGTTGGAGTTTTGCCGCCTGCAAATTATCAGCAGACAAAGTGCTAGCTACCTGACTCATCTGTTCCAAAGGATGGAGAGCATGACGAATGCGATTGGAAATCGCCAACATTAACACTAAGATTACCACAATACTGACAACAATTAGACTCCTAATCCCATCATTTAATTGACGTTGCTCATCAGTGATATCTTGAGAGAAATATACCGTACCCAGTAACTCATTTTTGATCCTCAGAGTTCTGCTACAAATCACCAAATAGCGATCGCCCACCTGAACAAAAGTCGGCTCAGCAGGTACTTCGGTCAACGAGATCATCTTCGTAATCTTAGAAGATTGCAGATCCATATCAGGTGAATTTACCAAAAGCATCCCATCATTTCGCTTCACCCACACCATTATTCCTCCTGTGGAAGCTTTATGGACGCTTCGGGTTAAACCAATTTCTAGTGAACCCATTTCACTATAAAGCTCAACCTGTTCTGGAAAGCGTATTCCAATGTATTCCAGAGTTTTTTTATGAGCGCCGACTAGATTTTGCGACCTTTGCCATCCGGCCCAAAATGCCACACTGCTAAGTGCAAAAATCGAGAGCACCAGCAATTCCAGTGTCAGGCGAAACTGAAGCGAAGAGGTGGAAATTCGCTTGTCCGTGAGATGGTTAATAGCGGCTCTAACTTGGCGAACTAGCTTCATTATATAGTCAGGTAGTGAGGAGAATTAAGCATTAAAATTAGGAAAAATTCCACCTAGATTATTCCTGAACGCACTGTACGGTCAGAAACCGGGTTTTTTTACGGAAATCTTTCGTTGGAGCATCGGAGATTCGCTAAAAAACCCGGTTTCTTTGGTATGAGTGCGTCCAGGACTGTAGAGCGAAAAATTCATCAGGATGCTCACTTAAAAGTTTTCCGCAGTGCCTTGAATCTGGTTAAACTCAAATCGTCGATCGTAATCTGTTACACCATAAAGATTAAAACTAATGGTTGGTTCATCTCCGAGCGATTCCACATGATGAATCGCATCTGGCATTAAGCACAAAATGTCACCAGTAGCAAGCAAAATATCGCCCACTGTTTTGATTTTATCGGGAAACTTGCGAGTTGGCGATCGCTCCCAAAAAGTATTTTTCTCCTGTCCACCAAGTAGCGCCACCAATCCCCAACTCGCATGATTGTGAATCGGGGAAACAGCACCCGGAGCCCAAGCAACCAACTGCACAGTCAGAGGAAAAAATGGTTCATCATAAAGCGTTTGTACTGCCCAGCCTGTCTCAGAGTCAGGCTCAAGTAAAGCAATTTGAAACCAGGAAGAACTATCTAACAACCTGCGAACAAGGGGACAAATTGCCTGGAGTCGTAAATAATCATCACTAATTTGGTCTAATACATCTTCCAAGTCAGTTAGAAAGCGGTAAAGTCGGTAGGGATGGGCAAAATCTTCAATTTGACTTGTAGTCTCACAAACATGGCACTGTCCATCATCAGTCACTAACCAGTTTTTTCCTGTCATAATTTCTCAACTCGCGGTTAAATTACTGCACTACTAAAAGATATAGCGGTTCTCAGAAAGATGAGGTACGTAGTTGGGCTTCAGCCCTATACGTGTAGTGGTTATGTAAGCTGTCAGTCATGCCTCCTCTTTTTGAGAAAGGCTATAGTCAGGGTTAATCTCCACTCTATAAGACATTCCTGCCAACTAGATGATGCGTTCCTAATTCCCAGATGAATTTTTGCTGAAGAAAGGGACGTATAAAGCATTCAGAGTTTTATCTCCCATCCATCTCTTCCTCATCTAGCACTCATTTTCTTGAGTGTTAATGTAAACAACCTCAAGTCTTGAGGACAACAAAAAGCCAGAATAATTGCCAGAGAGCAAGAAGCCTCAAGCAAATATCTGGCATGGAACTATTAACAATTTATCTGGAAATTAGACACATGAAAGTAAAATACATTACCACGATCGCCATTGCCACCATTCTAGGTTTGGTAACAGCTAATGTTAGCTACGGCAACTTCAAGTCTTCAACAAACTCAAACTCTACAACCGTTGCATCCAAGGTTGCAGAAGCCAATCCTTGTGCTGGTAAAGCCAATCCTTGTGCTGGTAAAACCAATCCTTGCGCTAGTAAAGAAAATCCTTGCGCTGGTAAAGCCAATCCTTGCGCTAGTAAAGAAAATCCTTGCGCTGGTAAAGCCAATCCTTGCGCTGGTAAAGCCAATCCTTGTGCGGGTAAAGCCAATCCTTGCGCTGGTAAAGCCAATCCTTGCGCTGGTAAAAGCAGCACAACAACTGTTCATCCTAAGTATTACACCGAAAAAGGTATGGCTCTTGATGGTCAGGATGTCGTAGCCTATTTCACCCAAAGCAAATTAGTTATGGGAGTTAGCCAATTTAAACATAATTGGGGTGGAACAACTTGGATGTTTGCTAGTGCAGCAAACCGTGATATGTTTGCTAAAAATCCTGAAAAGTATGCTCCTCAATACGGTGGATATTGCGCCCAGGGAACCAGTGAAGCGCATCTTGTTGTGAGCCAGCCTGACGCCTGGAAAATCGTTAATGGGAAGCTTTATCTCAACTACGATAAAACAGTACAAGCACAGTGGATGGGCGATATTCCTGGTCACATTGCTTCAGCAAACAAAAATTGGCCCGCTATTCTGAATAACAAAGAACTGTTTCGCTAAACTCAAATTGATGCAGGTAAGCTGTTCTGCATTTAAATTGTATGTTAAGAAACAATCAAACTGTTGTGGGGTGGGCGTCCCGCCCGCCCTGAATATACAATTTAAATGCGCGGCAGCTTAATTAGTCGCTAACCACCACTGACATTACCTCCAGCACTTTTCATTGGCAGGAGGGAAAACAAGATAATTGTAATTGGGCAATTGCGTAATCGAGAAAGCTGTAACTCACCCCAATGACAACTGCTATATCTTCTTATCGGTCAAGATATCCGGTGAATTACCCCTCATAAACCCTGTTTGTAGTGAGGACTGAATTCCTCTCTATGCGGGTGAACAATTACTATTAGTCCTGACTACAAACTTACTGTGGTTAGATCGCCGGATATGATATGATGTATGGCAAAAACCAGGTTGATGAAGCCAACCCTCCTCAACAAAAAGGTGATTTATGGAATTTAAAGATTTTCTGGCTTTACTGCATCCTATTTTAGCTGTAGCGATTGTTTTTCCGATGCTCGGTATTGTTCTCAATATGGCGTGGCAAACTATGCAGCGTCGGAAGCAAATTGCATCGGGGGATAAGAGCAAAATTCCACCTGTAGTCGGTCAAGAACACGTCAAAGCAGGTCGAATTCTGTCGGGTTCGGTGGTAGGAGTGACGTTGTTGGGTTTAGGCTACGCGATTTTTGAGCATATCTTGAGCGAACAGGTTTGGAGCAAAAACTCGTTTCAGGTTATTTTCATTGTGCTGATGTTTGTGGCGACTATTGCCTCTTTGGTCATGCTCTATCGAGCTACACCCGCTTTATGGCGGGGCATATTTGCGACGCTAACAGGTACTGGTTTGGTGATTCTTGGCACTCAAGATGGCGTTTATCGGCGAACCAATGAATGGTATTGGTCTCACTACTACATTGGCATCACCGCTGCGCTGCTTATGGTTTTCTCCCTTGCCATCATTCAAGATATTTACAAAGATCGATCGAATCGCTGGCGCACTATCCACGTGATCTTGAATTCGATCGCTGTGCTGCTCTTTCTGGGACAGGGAATGACCGGAACCAGGGATTTATTAGAAATTCCTCTATCCTGGCAGAAACCCTATATTTATAGCTGTGATTTCGCCAATAAGACCTGCCCAAAGCCGTGAGCGATCGCATTATTTCGAGATTCCAGTCTAAAATTAGTAGAAATTAGAAGGGCGGGCGGGACACCCCACAAGAAATTTGATGTATTGTGGAACAGGCATCTTGCCTGTTCTTGAGATGTGATGTATTGTGGAACAGGCATCTTGCCTGTTTTTGAGATGAGAATGGTGCAAGATATCAGTCACTACCAATCAGCCATAAATCTCAATCATTGCGAGTCAAACCCTGAAGGCTAACTTGCAAAATCGACAAACCCAAAATTAGCAAAAACAAAACCAGCCCGATCGTACAAGCATAGCCAATTTCCAAATCCTTAAAAGCCCGTTCGTAAAGATAATAAACAACAGTCTTAGAACTATTGCGAGGCCCGCCCTGAGTCATAATATAAACTTCTTCAAAAACCTTAGTAGCAGAAATCGCCGAAATTACCGCTACCAAAACTAGATACGGCTTCATCAGCGGCACAGTAATATCCCAGTGCTTTCCCAAACCATCAGAACCATCAATAGCAGCCGCCTCATAAAGTTCTGCCGGAATAGCTTGCAGCCCTGCCAAATAAATCACCATGTAATAACCCAATCCTTTCCAGATAGTAACTGCCATCACGCTAAAGATTGCTAACTTCGGATTGGCCAGCCAAGAAACAGGAGGTAAACCCAACAATTCCCCCAACTGATTCAGCAGTCCAGTCTCAGCAAACAGCCACTTCCAAGCAATCCCGGCGACAACCATTGAAATCACCGCCGGCGTGTAGTATGCGGCTCGAAACCAGTTCATCCCCCTGAGTTTTTGGTTGCACAAAATCGCCATTCCCAACGGCACAACAACCAATACAGGCACAACGCAGATCAGATACAGCAGCGTATTCGTTAAAGTTTGCCAGAATGTGCGATCGCCCCACAACCTGTTAAAATTCTTCAACCCCACCCACTGCGGCATTTGAGTCAAATCATATTCGTAGTTGGTAAAACTCAAATAAAAAGCTTGCACCGCAGGCCACAAAACAGTCAAACTCAAAATAAATAAAGCCGGCAGCAAAAACAAATAAGGCGTCGAATAGCGTCGGAAGAAATTTAAATACATAATAATTGGTAATTAGTCTAGGTTCGTAGATGCAGACGGCGGTTGAAACCGCGTCTATACAAACGATGTCCGCCTCCGCGGACTGAAGAAAACAACGTAATTTCCAAACACCCGCCCTCTCTTCAACCCGCGGAGGCGGGTTTTGTCTGTGTAGACGCGAATTCCATTCGCCGTCTTCCATTCGCCGTCTCTTCAACCGCCGTCCGATCTTTTTATTCAACCCGCGGAGGCGGGTTTTGTCTGTGTAGACGCGAATTCCATTCGCCTTTCATTTATCTTATTTCAGCCCAGAAAACAAAGCCTGCCAGTCTCCGGGAGAACTAGCATTTCCCCCCTCTTTTACCTCAAAAGTAACATTACAAGCTTGGGGTTGTTCCAAAGCCTCCACGCACAATTCTGCAATATCTTCCCGACTGACTTTGCCCTTAATATTGTCTCCTTGCTCAAAAATTAAAGCTTTGCCTCCCGGTTCTTCAGTCAAAGCGCAAGGCCTGACAACAGTATAAGGTATGCCGCTCGATCGCACGCAATCCTCCCCTTTCAACTTCCAAGTCAAAATTCCGCCCAACATATCATTCATCCTGACAGCAGGCGGTTCCTCCTCCAAAATAAGTCCCGGGCGGCCCGGGCGGGTAACTCCTGCCGAACTCACCATCACAAATCGCGGCAAAGTCTGTCCCCCATCAGCTTTAATAGATTCTAACTCCAGTTGAAAAATACCAGGTGTAAATTTCGGATTGAGCGCGCCGTCATATTCAAACTTGCTCAACATTAACTGAAAAGAAAAAATACTGCTGGCATCAAATTTAGAGCCATCCTTAACAGTTTTCGCGCGGAATACTGGAATTAACTCATCGAAGGGAACGACGACAGTAATCCAGATATTGTAAACAGTATCAAACGAATAGCAATAGCCAATTCCATCCCATTTAGCTTCGCTGCGAACAATCAATTTGTAGCGCTTGCCGTCGCCCTTAACGCGCAGTTGGAGACCGCTAAATCCTGCGAGATTGAGCGGAGGATCGAAGTTGCGGGTACGCACCGAAGCAAAGCCGCCCGAGTTGGCAGTAGAAACATTGCCTGTGAATATAGCCGTATTGTCTGTAAGTACGATCGAACTTTCGCTAGTGCCGCCCATCACGATGTCGTCGAGAGCACCCCAAGTTTCTTTTAAATCTTGGCTGGGTTTTGTGAAGTCGAAAATGATTTTTTCGCCTGCTTTAATTAGCTGGCTGCGAACAGCTTGCACTAAATTGTTCAGCCCTTTGTATTCGACAATTTCGGGAACATCCACAACTTCCGGCATATAAAATTTGATGCCTTGATAGTATTTTTCCCGATTTGGGGTGTCTCCTTCTATCGGTTGAACTTTAGTGCCGGTGCAGCAGATAACGGCTTCTACGCCCTCGGTTACTAGCGGTGTAAGTGTTTCTGGTAGAGTGATATCTGCCTCGACTAACTCGACATTTTTGCCGAGAATTTCTGTTGCTCTTTTAGCATCTCTGACGAGGCAGCGTATTTTATATCCCCGCTGTTGCAGCCGCCTAACAACTCGCTTCCCAACGCCGCCGGTGGCACCGGCTACCAGTATCAGTTTGGGTTGGTCTTTTTTAGTTTTGCTGCTGCTTCCAAATAGTTGTTGCAGCCAGCTAATGCTGCCAATGAAGGGAATGACGCCGAAATAAGCCAAGGTTTTGAGAAACCGGCCGGCATCCCATTGGGCGGTATTTTTTTCAGTCACAGTCGCTTCCTCTGAATTGGCTCAAATCTACTTAGCTGCTTTTGTATTTTAATCGAATTTTCGATTTTTGAATTTTGTCGATTTCCTACTTTCGGGATAGCAACGCCTGCGCGGAATTTTTTTCACTTGACAATGGGTGTGGCATGAGTTTGGCTCAAGGGAATCTCAATAATCAACTCGGTTCCCTCTCCGGGGGCTGAAATGCAGCTCAATTTGCCGCCGTGTTGTTCCACCGCAATTTCGTGACAAATTGTCAAACCTATCCCCGCACCTTTGCCCACCTGTTTTGTGGTAAAAAAAGGCTCAAAAATTTTCTGGCGAACTTTTTCTTCCATGCCCCAACCGTTGTCCTCGATCCGAATTGCTACGGCTTTTTCTCCAGGACAAACTTCTGTCACGATCCGAATTTGTCCGTACTTAACTGGCTCTTCTTTGCCCCCGCCGTGCGACGATAAATTATTGTTGACAAAGGCCTCTTCGAGAGCATCAATTGCATTTGCCAGTACATTCATAAATACTTGGTTGATTTGAACTGCGTAACACTCAACCAAAGGCAGAGAGCCATATTCTTTGATGAGATGAATTGCTGGGCGATTCCCTACGGGATAGCTTTGCTTCACGGGCTTCGGTTTGAGTCGGTTGCTCAAAATCAACAAAGCGCTGTCCAATCCGTCGTGAATGTCAACTGGTTTAATCTGGGCTTCGTCAATTCTAGAGAAGTTTCGCAGCGACTGAACTATCTCGCTGATGCGGTTAGCTCCTACTTTCATTGAACCCAGCAACTTCGGTAAGTCTTCAACTATAAACTCTAATTCTGCTATTTCTATTTGTGCTTGAATTTCTGGCGAAGGCGACGGATAGTGCTGCTCGTAAAGCTGCAATAAATCGATCATTTTTTGACTGTATTCGTTGGCATAACTAAGATTTCCGTAGATAAAGTTAATCGGGTTAGTGACTTCATAAGCTACCGCCGCCACCAACTGTCCCAAACTTGACATTCTTTCGCTTTGCACCAATTGAGTTTGCGCCCGCTTAAGCTCGGACATCGCTGTTTTTAAATTAGCAGTTTTTTCCCGTTCTCTGGCGACTGATGCTTCTAGTGCTGTATTTAATTTTTCGAGTTTATCGACTTGGCACAGCACTATATTAATCATTCCTTTTTTCAGTTCCAATGCAGCGTCTATTTCGCATTGTTTCCAAGGCAAAGATTTGTACTTCACATTTTCTTTCCACATAGCGAAGGATTTTCGAGGAGACAGTCGAGGGTTGCCATCTTCATCGGTTTCAACTAATTTGTTGGGGTTGCCCGCCCAATTTACGGTCTTAATTACTTCGGGGCGAAACCACAAAATGTATATTTTCTGAGTCGGCGATATTGCTATGGCCAAACACCCGCTAGCCGTGTCTTTAAATTCCTCAGCTTCTGGATAGCATTTGGTCAGCGAGTCTGTATAAAAAATTTCTTTTTTTAGGTGATTTTGCACCCACTGAGTTAAGTATTTGAGGGATTCTCCTTGAGGTGTTTGCCCGACTGGATAGCAATTGTCTCCAAATACTATTGCTGCTCCCTGGGCGTTGACTGCTTCCAGCAAATTATGCTGACATTTAACTAACAGTTGTGACAAGTTTTCGGAGGTGGATAGGTCTTCAAAAATCTTGGTTTGAATCGATTTTAAGTGTAGTTTGTAGTCGTAGTCTTCGTTTCCTTCTTTTGATTGCAGTTCTAAGGACATTACTTGTCCGATAAATTCGCAGGCTGCGCGCAATTCATAGTTGAGGTGTTTTGGTGTATAGTGGTGGCAAGCAATCAATCCCCACAGTTTTTTGTCTTTGATTAAGGAGATTGACATCGAAGCTGCAACGCCCATATTTTGCAGGTATTCTATGTGAATGGGAGAAACGCTTCTCAACACGCTGAAACTGAGGTTTAGGGGCTGATTCGTAACAGCATTGTTTCCTGAAACAATGGGGACTGGTTGATAATTAATATCTGGAATCAACCTCAGCCAATTTAACGCATACAGTTGTCTGGCTTGTTTGGGAATATCTGAGCTGGGGTAGTTTAATCCTAAGAAAGGACTCAGCTTTTCTGCTTTGTCTTCAGCGATCACAGCGCCGTTGCCTTCGCGGTCAAATTGATAGACCATCACTCTATCAAAACCCGATATTTTCCTGACTTCTTCTACAGTTATTTGAGATAATTCTTTGAGTTTTTGGGCGCTTTGAATTTTGCTGACGGTGGCTCTCACTGAATGATAAAAACTAAAAACAGAAACATTTTCTGGGTTTGTGGCTAATTCTAACTCGACTATCAATACTTCTTCTACTCGGTGGAGGATGCAGTCAAATTCTAAATATTTACCTTTGTTTGTGACAGATAGTTTAATGGGGTTAACGGTTTTTAAGTTTTCATTACGCAAACAAAGGTTGAGTTTTTTTAGTTGAACTCGATTGAATAATAAGCTCAAATTTCGACCGATCGCACTTTCCGCATCAATTCCTAACATATCTTGGGTGTTTTCGCTGAGTTGCACTATTTCTAGTTCAGGTTCTCGTACAACAAGTAGCACCCCGTGCGGCTGAATGTGTCCCGATATATGAATCGGTTCTCTGTCGCAGTTTGTCAAGTCAACTTCTTCGAGTGCTGGGATTGTGATTTGTAGATCCATTTTCTTTGTTTTCCGCTGTAAAATTTCTCTTTGGGTTCTGTGGATTTTAGATTTGAGTTCAAATTGGCTTTTCAATCATCTCAATCATGTTCGATCGCACATCAGCTCGATTCCTTGACCGACGCTGACAATCAATCATCCCAGAATCAGCGAGTCGAACATGATTGAGTCTAAAATCCGCCTGCCGCTGTGTTGCCGACCGGCACCCGCCTTCTAGATATTTCTATGGACTGGGCTCTTCAATTGCGATCCCAACCCGATCTTAATTATCGCAGCAATTGTTGCCATTCTTCAAGTAGTTTTAATAATTCTCCACAAATATTAAATTTGTGGTAAAATTTTACAAGCAGGAAAAGAAGGAGAAAAATGCGTCTCCAGAGCGACCTACTGACGAAAATATTAAGTTAAAGTAAGGGTGACAAGATTTGAAAGTCAAGTCACGTTAAGCTCTTTAAGAAGTATATCCAACAGGCCCGACAATTAGACCGATGCTCGACTTCAATACAGTTACTGAGTTTTCTTATACCTACTGCATAGGTATCTGTGCATTTTTAGTTCCGGCCAACTTGCTGACTACTTTGCAGACAGCGATTTTGACAGGACTAAACCGACCTCGAATACAAGTTTGGGCGTCTGCGGTTGTGGCCAGTATTTGGGCTACAGCAATGATATTTCACGTTTTTACCTGGTTCGCGATCGGGGTAGTAATGCCTCCGACATACATCTTGCTAGTTATGGGAATCACTTGTTTGACAATCAATGTCTGGGCGATCGCTCATCCTGCAAGCATGATGCAATTAATTCGAGTTGCGGTATCAGTTGTTAGTGGAGCTTTCAGAAAGAAGAAGGATTTAGTTATCTGGGAGAGAAAGAGTTAGTTATCTAGGAACTCAAAAAGAATTTTGCCGGGGGTAATGTGAAAGATATCAGGGAGAATTTTGGTTTGAGAAGAAAGTTTTCCCTGGTTCCAAATCTGGGCTCAGAGTCCAGATTTTCTACTGCTTATTCCGGTTCGCGATCGCGACAATCTTCTGTTTCCGGGCCGCCGGGATGGATCGTGCAGTTGAGCAGGTGGCCGCCGTCGCTTCTGCCGTAATAGTAGCGGCATCCGGTGCAAATTGCCGGAGGTTCGATCGCACTTTGGTAAACCGGATAATCCCCAGCCGCCAGCAGCGAAAAGTCGCGCTGCGTCTGAACAGTCCCGATAATAGCGCCTGAGAGTTCGACAGCTTGGCGGATGTTTTCGATCCTGCTGTAAGGCGGCAGGTAAATGTCAATACAAAGGCGAATGCCCTCGCCTTCGTGCTCGTGGCGGGTAATAGTGCCTCCCAGCAAACCGACGCGCGAGACAATCGCCGAGGAAAATTCGCCCGGGGAGGTGCAGTAACCGGAGAAAATGTGAATATGTTCGTCCGTAGTAGCCCTCACAGTCACGCGAGTGGGAATCAGCACTCTCAGGCAAGCGTCGAGTTCGTCAAAAACCGGTTCGGCGAGGGAGAGCATTTGGTTTGCGTCTTCGCGGCCGAGCCCAAAACTCTTAGAAACCTTGGACACGAGGGCTGCTAAAATCTCAAAAACTTCGGTTAACAGCGATTGCAGCCTGCTATCAACGGCGATCGGACATTCTCGGAGCAGTTTTAAATAATCCTCCAAGCGGTGGGCTATTCGCTGAATGCTGCTAAATCCGAGCATAGCTGCTCCCCCTTTAATTGAGTGCGCGGCTCGGATGAGCTGATGTATCCTTTGGGGAGCTGGCACGGTGTTTTGCAGACCCTGCAAGCCTTGTTCGATGATTTGGATGTGTTCTGCGGCTTCTTCGAGAAAGTAGCCGATAATGCGCTGTAGTTGTTCTGGCAGCATAATTTTATTTTCCGAAAAGCACCCAAGTATTCTTAGTCATCAGTCATTAGTCAGTAGTCAGTAGTCAGTAGTCATTGGTCATTGGTCATTGGTCATTGGTCATTGGTCATTAATCATTAATCATTAGTCATTAATCATTAGTCATTAGTCATTAGTCATTAGTCAGTAGTCAGTAGTCAGTAGTCAGTAGTCAGTAGTCAGTAGTCAGTAGTCAGTAGTCATTGGTCATTAATCATTAATCATTGGTCATTAGACCTCTTGCAAAAATCCTTTTAATCAAATTCTGGAACGGGCTCTGGGGCCCATTCCACAAGAAAAAAAAAATTGTGGGACGGGCATCTTGCCCGTCCTAGTTATTCTTGCAAGAGGTCTATTAGTCATTAGTCATTAGTCATTAGTCCTTAGTCTGACATTTGATAGTTTTGAATCGATATTTCACCGATCGGTTATTTGTGTTTTTAAGCCCTAATTTGTTTTATTCTGACTCACGCCAACTGTAGTGGCAATGTTGAAAAATGTTAACTCTTAACTGTTGACTGTGATTTTTTTTGCTCCGACAGTAGCGGTTGCTACCCCCAACAGCAGCACCGCAGCACCTGCGAGTACCGCCGGCGCGGGCACTTCCCCAAACAGCAAATAACCCAACCAACTCGCCCCCACCGGTTCAAACAAGATAGCAAGAGTTACCAGAGTTGGGGAAATCTGCACTACAGCCCAGTTTAAAATAGTGTGGCCGACTAATTGAGGCAAGGCGGCCGTTAACAAAATATAAAAATATACAATGTGCGGATAATTGGTATAACTGGTGTCGAAGGCGAGGGGGAGAGGCAGCAGGACGATCGCAGCAACAGTATAGGCGATCGCGATATAGCCACCAATTCCCAGTCCCCGCCGCTGAGCTTCCCGGCCCAGAAGCAAATACAAGCTGACAGCCCAGGAACCTGCCAGAGCAAGGAAATTGCCCAGAAGTTGGCTGTTGCCGGCACCTTCAGCGCCCGCACTCCCGAGGGCGATCGCCATTCCCCCAGCCAGGGCTACAGTAATGCCAGCGATCGACATTTTGCTGAGTTTTTCGCCGAACCAGAAGCGCGACAACAGCGCTACCCAGACGGGATTTGTGGTGACGAGGGCTGTCGAGGCGGCGATCGAAGTATAAGAAAGTGAGGTAATCCAGAGAGCAAAGTGCAGGGCGAGACACAAACCCGCAGCAGCAGCATAGCGCCGAGCTCCCGGTTGCAGGGCGTTCCACTGAATTTTGGGCCAAGCCGGAAGCAAAATTAAAGCAGATAAAGTCAGGCGAGAGGCGGCGAGTACCAGACTGAAACCAAAGCCGCCCGCGCCTGCTTTCAAGTTCGCCAGCCGGATTAAGATTGAGGAAGTTGATACGGCTAAAACACCGATAATTAACAATAGGGCGATCGACCAATTCGGCGGTTGTTTCGGAAGATTCATTTTTTTTGTAATTGGTAATTGGTAATTACTGAGATGTTGCACCATTGCCAGAAACAGGCAATATGCCTGTCCCACAAGAAAATTCACTCTTTGTGGAACAGGCATCTTGCCTGTTCATAAAAAGCTTATTGAGAATGTTGCAAGATGTGAGTAATTACCAAAAATAAAATTTACAGAGCAATTTTTGCACAAATCCTGAACACTTTCTATTCTATTCCCTTCTCCGACTGTCTTCCTTCGCGTCATAAGCGTCTTCGCGGTTCGTTAAAAAAGCCAAATCGCGCATCCTTAAAAATTAGTATAATTAAGAAAAACTATATAGAGTGAGCCAAAAAGCACCTTAGCTCTGTTAGAGTCTCAAGAGCGCAGGAAACGATTTCCCCACTTACAATTTATAACTATCTATGGCTCCTACAGTTTTGATTACAGGCGCTTCTCAAGGAAGTGGCAAAGCAACAGCACTGTTATTTGCAAGTAAAGGTTACGATGTAGTGATGGTGGCACGCGGGCCAGAGAGATTGGCAGCAGCAGCGGCTCAAGTGCAGCGCGAAGGCACTTCGGCTGTCGCTATTGCGGGGGATGTTGGCGACATTCAACAAGTGCGCGCGATCGTCCAAAAAGCCCTAGATGCCTGCGGGAACATCGATGTTTTGGTTAACAGTGCTGGGATTTGTCTCGCGGGGGCGATCGAGCAAACTACCTCCGAAGACTGGCAGCAATTAATGAATACCAATTTTTGGGGCTGCGTTAACACAATTCAAGAAATTTTGCCACATTTTCTGGAACGAAAAACTGGGACGATAGTCAATGTTGGTTCCATTGGCGGCAAAATGCCCTTGCCTCAAATGACTGCTTATTGCGCCAGCAAATATGCAGTAACCGGTTTAACAGAAACTTTGCGATTGGAATTAGCGCCTCAAGGCATTCACGTTTGCGCCGTGCATCCGGGCTTGATTAACAGCGATTTTTTAGAAAGAGCTCAATTTCGCGATCGAGACGAACCCGCAGTCGAATTGCGCCGCCAGCAAATGAGCCAAATGCTAAAATCTGACTGGGTAACTCAGCCGGAAGATATTGCTAAAGCTATCTGGGATGCTGTGAAAAATCAGCGTGCAGAAATTACCGTCGGCCCTGCTTTTTTCGCGTCGGAAGCTTATCGGTTGTTCCCCGGTTTGATGCAGTGGGCAATGGCAAAGGGCAAGTTATAATTAGTCATTAGTCATTAATCATTAATCATTAGTCATGACTCATTAGTAAGGTGCGCAGTGCGCACCTACGAATTAAGCACAGTGAGCATCTACTAGACCTCTTGCAAAATAGTAACACTTCGTGGTAAGATCACATCATAAAGCTTTTTTGACACAGAAACATGAGCGACATACTCAATCATATTGAAGAGCATCCTAAAGAAACACAGCGAT
>NZ_JAUBWA010000048.1:0-11947 GCF_036702825.1 Microcoleus sp. A003_D6
TATATAGTCCAAATAAAAGTCCATGACAGCAAATGTATTGTTTGTTACATTATACACCATAAAGTCAGGAGAGCCTGCGGTGATAGAGATATGTTCGATCGCCGGCGTCTGGCGGATAGCTTCGGATTCTTGTATTTGCGATCGTAGCACGACTGACAAATGCGCTGCCCGTTTCTGAGTACAACACAACTCTCGGAACTATCTTTCCAATCGTCGCAGCAGCCGCAAGGCCAACTTAGCAAATAATTAATCATCTTAGCACCCGGGTAGTATTAATAACTTATTGAGCTACCATCCTATCTTAATTTTTCTAAAAGTGTGTGTTCAAGTTAACAGACAATGAAGAGATTATGTTATATTACTTTAGACTTAAATCTCTTCAGAGGCTGTAAAAGTAAGATTGTATAGCATCGGTCTGGGTGAGTAAAAAATATCTGGAAAAGTTGTGGAATTACTGCCCTGTTTAGGGTATAATGCAGTCACAATTAAGGCAGCAGATTCGACCGGACTTGCTGATGAGAACTTTACAGGATGTGCATTGGGTGAAAAGCTCAGCTCGAGAAGTTCGTAGGCGTAAGCCGGGGCGTAGCCATCGCACCGCAAAGAAAAAAGTGCGATCGTCCGCGCCAGTCAACCCGACAGGCGATCGCGCCAGCAACCGCAGCAGCTTTCCCGGCTCCCCCAATCCAGCCCCACCCGATCGCTCTGGCCGCCTCTGGAAATCCCGCGCACAAATGCTCAAAAGTCTTGGCGTCAAGAGTTTCACCGTCTCAAAGCTCAAAGGTATTGTAAAACTTCATTAAGTTAATAAGCGGTTATAAGCAATAGTGGTAATATGTAGTCAGGAGGTCGGAAATGAAACTACCTGACTACGCCAAAGCAATAGGCATAAGTTACACAACTGCATGGCGGTGGTGGAAAGCAAACAAGCTACCACATCCGGCACGGCAAACAGAAAGCGGTTTAATCATAGTTGATTATTTGCCACCAGTATCATCGGCCCAAATCAAGAAAAACCGAGTTGCCATTTATAGCCGAGTCTCGTCTTCTGAAAACAAAGACAATCTCAATCGTCAATCAGAACAACTCACTGAATACGCAATTGCTAACGGCTATCAAATTGTTAGAAATGTCAAAGAGATAGGCAGTGGATTAAACGATAACAGAAAACAGTTAGAAGCACTGTTACAGCAAAATGACTACGACATTTTACTGGTAGAACACAAAGATAGATTAGCTCGCTTTGGCACAAATTACCTAAGCGTATTGCTTTTTCGGTTGGGAATTAAACTAGAAATAGTCAATCTAGCGGAGAACGGGAAAGATGAACTAATGCAAGATTTAGTGGCGATAGTTACAAGTTTTGCTGCTCGACTTTACGGACAGCGCCGTGCAAGTCAAAAAACAGAAAAAATAATCGCCGAACTGAAAGATGGAGGTTCTGAATGCAACTAACAGAACGACATATCATCAAATCCACGGAACACCGTTTCGCTCAAATAGACGAACTAGCCTTTAAATCCAAAAATCTCTACAATGCCGCCAATTACGTCATAGGAATCACGGTAATTGTACAGGAGGAATCCTACACATCCAGAGCGAACTTTGTGGGATTAGACCCAATTCCTGTATATGGAAAAACAGAAAAAGATCCTGTATTCACGGGGAAACGGATCGCACGAGGTTTGTACAAAACATCGACGGGTCGGTTAATTAATTCCGATGTGAATGCTTCGTACAACATTCTCTCAAAAGCAATCCCAAATGCCTTGTGCGATGGGATAGGGAGCTGTGTAGTTGGGCCAATGCGGGTTAATCCGCTCAAAGTAAAACAGAAGGGGGAGGGCTGACGCCTCCCATGTCATTGCAATAAATGACTGTAGTTTTACCAGCTATACCAACCGCCTATAGGGTTAGAACGTTCTTAATCGATCGAACCCTTGTTTTTCTTGTCGAATGCCTTTTGCTGCGGCGGAGGCGGAGGCATTCAGCAGAAAAGAGCCTTCAGCATAAGTGCCGAATGCTATAAAATCTCCTCATACAGCAGGGGAGTGCGGAAATTGCGCTCGTCGCGCCAGCAACAACCGAACTCGATCGAGTCCAAACCTTTGATAACCTATAATTTGAATGAGATCCCGCAGGCACTTCTGCCCCGTGGTATCAAACTAATTCGCCATCCTGCTAATTTGGGATTTATTTTTTCTAACAACTAACAACTAACAACTAACAACTAATAAAGAGGGGATTGCTTAATGGCTGCAACAGATTTTAAAGACTATTACGCTATTTTGGGACTCAACAAAACCGCCAGCTCTGACGAACTTAAAAAAACTTTTCGCAAACTAGCCCGGAAATATCACCCGGACATGAACCCAGGGAACAAAGAAGCCGAAGCTCGTTTTAAAGAAGTTAATGAAGCCTACGAAGTGCTCTCAGACCCAGAAAAACGCCAAAAATACGACCAATACGGTCAATACTGGAAGCAAGCAGCAGCAACTCCCGGCGGATGGCCGGGCGGGGGCGGTACTGCGGTAGATTTTGGGGGCGTTGACTTCAGCCAGTACGGCAGTTTTGACGAATTTATCAATACCTTGCTCGGCCGCGCGGCAGGCAACAGTGCGGGTACTGGCCGCAATGGCCAGTGGAATTACAGCAACTACCGCACTAGCACCGGCGGGCCCAGCGGATTTGAAGATTTCGCGGGGTATGAGAACCGCAGCGCCGGAAGCTCTCGCGACACTGAGGTGACGATTTCCCTGACTCTGGGGGAAGCTTTTCGGGGCACTTCCAAGCGAGTTGCCACGGGCGAAGTTTCGATTCCTGCGGGAGTGAAAACCGGCAGCAAAATTCGGGTAAAAGGTAAAGGTCAAGTTGACCCGTACACGAAGCAGCAGGGAGATTTGTACCTAAAATTAGAAGTTTTGCCTCACCCTTTCTTCCAGTTTGAGGGAGAGAATTTGGTGTGCGAAGTGCCGATAACTCCCGACGAAGCGGTGTTGGGAGCTTCAATTGAAGTGCCGGCGCCTGAAGGTATGATAACTGTAAAATTTCCGCCCGGGATGCGATCGGGTCAGTCTTTGCGGTTGCGGGGCAAAGGATGGCCGAAACCGAAGAAAGACGAACGCACTGATTTGTTGGTAAAAATTGCGATCGTGCCGCCGAAAGAACTCACCGCCCAGGAACGAGAGTGGTACGAGAAAATCAAAGCAAATCGTACTTTTAATCCTCGCAGTAATCTCAACCAAATGCTGCTTTGAAAAAACTTGCATTTATCGGGTGCAAATAAGCTGTTACGCATTTAAAATAGTATTGTAGGGTGCCACGGCTCCTTTCTCGTTTCCCTTGCGAGCGTCAGTGTTCTACCCGTGGCACCCTACAGGTCTCGTTAGTGGTTTAAATGCTCCACAGCTTAATACCATTTCTTAAATATTTTAAAGGGACACAGCAATGCTGTGTCCCTCCTGTATGCAAGCGCGATCTCATTTGAAAAAAACCCTGTTAACAAGTCAAATTTTCTTCGCCCGTAATTTGCAGTTTCCAACCTTCTCAAGACTCTTCGCTAGCTCTTAGCTGAGTAGGTTGGCTACCTTGTTTGATGTTGATGCTAATTTTTTTAGAGCCTTTTTTCTCCAGGTCTCGGATGTAGCCGTTCGAGCTGTCAGAAGCTTCCTGTCTGCTGTCATAGGGGCCAAAGTAATAGGTACGCTTTGGCGAATCTGTATCAACTTCTACCCACCATTCGCCGCGTCGAGTGCTGCTAGCAGGTTGAGCTAGCAGCCAAAAGGCCGTGAAAAACATACCCAACATAGAGATTTCAAACATATTTACCTCTGGGAAGATTTAAGTAGTTTTTACTGTTCTCAATTTATCAACGCCACAGAAGCGATCGGATCGTCCTTTGTGCTGATTTAGCCCGGTAATTTTTGACAGTTAATGCTGCCTAAAATCAGCATTTTGGTGGAGAAGAAGCCGATTTTTAAGCCTCGGCAGCAAATACAAAGTCCGCAAGGCAAGGACTAGGACAAGAGGATGCTTAATATTATTGTTGAGGCTTGAGGTAATTGAAAACTCAAACAGAACTTACGCACTCTTGACGCTGAGAAACCAAGTTGTTTAACCGATACCCTGGCGAGAGACGGAGTATATTCGTCAAAAAACCCGGTTTCTCCAGGCTGGACTATCAAAATTCTTAAGCCGCAATACCCTCCGAGAATTCACTGTCGCAAATCGTGAGTTCCGAAGGCTGACACCGTTTGATGCGGATGCTAACTCTTTTGGCTCCCTCGCTTTCGAGGTCTTCGACGTAGCCCGGAATATTGCTGGAGGCTTCTTTGTCGGTGTCGAAGGGGCCAAAATAGTAGGTACAGCGAGGCAAATCTGTGACAATTTCTACCCACCATTTTTCGGGGCTGCGGGGGCTGGGTCCAGCAAACACGCACAAAACTGCGACGTAGATACAAAATAAATAAAATCCGAGCATTTTTCCTCTTTTGGGGTTATTTATTTTCTCACAGGACTTACGCCCTCGCGACTCTCATCAACCGGGTTGTTCAACTCTTGGCGATCGCCCTTTACCAGAGAATTTAGTCCCTTAAACCCGGTTTCTGCGTTTAGGACTATATAACTTTATCAAAGTGATTTGTGCGATCGAATCAACCTCAGTGCTGATTTGGAGTCGATCGATTTTAGATTTTAGATTTTAGATTTTAGATTTTAGATTTTTCCTCCAATCTAAAATCCAAAGCAAAACCCGCCGGTGCGGGTTGTTTGCTAAATGAAAAATTCTCTTTTTCCCAACTAGATTGCTGGCTAAACCTCAGCAGGCTGAGGTTTAGCGCTTGCCTTTGGGGAACTGTTCGATACCAGCCCAACCGTAGAAAACCAGCTCGTCGTTCTGAACTCGGCAGCGGTCTACTCGCAGTTGAGTGCCCTCTAAGGCAAATTTGTCTAAGTCGAGCAAGTTATTTACGTGGGCAATTATAGCTTGACCCAAGTCTACTGCTTGCCCGTCACCGCCGTAAGTAACGCTGACAAATTGGATTTTGCGTCGGTCTTCGACTTGCAACTGAGCTGTAATATCTATGTTGACGGGTTCGCTGGCATCGCCTACGGTAATTTCGGACTGAAGCCGAATTGATTTGTCGGCTCCGAAGCTGACTTCAGTGTTTTGAAAGTGCAGAGATTGCTCTTGGTACTTCAGCTTCTGGAGTTTTTCAACTACAAAAGGTGTATTGAATGAGGTGGTTAAATCCGATCGACTTAAGACTACTCGCATATTTGCCTGGGTAGGCTGCCGCAATTTGACTTGACCTGCAAAAATCGCCCCAAAATCAATTGAGAGTGCTTGCAGGTAGAGTTCCATCACTTCTATGCGCAGGCCGTTGTACATCAACATACCTTTGCCAACGAAGTCGAAACCGTCGATGCTTCCCTGCAAGAGTTTGGCTACTGGTTCGACTCGGATGTTGGCTTCGGCCTTTTCAGAACGCTTGAATAAGGCTGCGATCGCAGCTCCTGCTACTTTACTAACAAGGCGATCGCCACTTTGACCTTGAAAGGATGTACCGCTAAACAAAGCTGCTACCATTTATTCGTTTGCTCATCTACAGTCGCCATTATAACCTCCTATTAAGAAATGTTAAAATAGCTTGTGCTTATGCACATTATAAGCAAATGTTTTTTTGGTCTGCCTTCAAAGTAACATTTTGGAAATTTAAAGGCTCAGGGGGGTGCCTTGGAGACAGGCGCGATCGAGCAGAGCTCCATCCCAAACGGTTTGTTCGATCGCAGCACAGAGCAAATTAGCCCCCGTCAGGTTAGCGCCGCGCAGTACGGCTCCATTCAAGATCGCTTCTTCCAAGTCAGCCCCCGACAAATCAGCGCCGGACAAATTGGCATGGCTCAAATCGGCGGAGTGCAAAATTGCCCGAGACAAAGAAGCGCCCCGCAAATCGGCGCCGCGAAAATCGACACCGCTCAAATCCAAATTGCCCATAGAGGCGCCTGTCAAAAAAGCACCCCCAAAACTTGCGTCGCGGACTAAAGCGTTAGCGAAGGAAGCGCCCCGCAAATCAGCATTCCGAAAATCTGCGCCTCGCAGGTTGGCGCCGCTCAAGTCAGCGCCGCGGAGGTTGGCTCGCAATACGGCCCGCTGCAAGTTAGCGCCGGCGAGATTAGCTCCACTCAAGTTGGCTTGAGACAAGTCAGCACCGGCGAGATCGGCTCCCGATAAGTCTGTGCCGGCTAAATCTGTGCCGGCCAACATCAAAATTTTGCCTTTGCGTATGGCTTCGAGGTCATTAGTCATTAGTTTTTAGTCATTAGTCATTAGTCATTAGTCATTAGTCATTAGTTTTTAGTCATTAGTCATTAGTCATTAGTCATTGGTCATTAGTCATTAGACATCTCCAATAATTATTGTGGAACAGGCATCCTGCCTGTTCAAGACTGGCTTTTCTGGAGATATCTATTGGTCATTAGTCATGTTTCGCACCCTACTGGTGCGGATACAACTCTCAGCAGTAGGGTGCCCTTAGCAAGCACAGGCTGATTTTTTGTAGTGTTGGAAAGGATTTTGTGCCGAGTTTTAAATGCCCAATTACCGATCGCCCATTACCCATCCAGTTATTTTATAATGCCGGAGCGGCCGCGGTCGTTCGATCGCCCAAATCCTCCAACCATACATTCGGCAGTTGACTCGGGCGAGTTGGTAATTCCATCAAACCCATTTCTGCCAGCCTGACGACGTTGCCCAGAGTTTCCACCAAAGCCGGATCGAAGCGAATGCCGCACAGTTCCCGGCACTCTTCCAAAGCTTCGCTCAAACTCAAAGCCGGACGATCGCCGCGCGGTTGAGTCAATTCTTGAAAATAAGCGACCAACCCCAAAATCCGCGAAGCAACGGGTATGGCTTCGGCTCGCAAACCCTCTGGTCTGCCGCTGCCGTCCCAATATTCGAGTTTGTACTTGACAATTTCCGCAACAGGTGCTAGTTCCGGCATTGCTTGCAGCAGTTGGGAACCGATGAAACTGCGATCGCGCCAAAATGATAACGTTGCTTGGTCGAAAGCGTCGGGAGTGCGATCGAACACCTCATTCGGGGCAGAAACTAAGCCGACTCGAAACAGCAATCCAGCCAGCCGCAGCCTCCGCAACTGCAAAGCCGGCAAATCCAGCAGTTGACCCAAAGTTTCCGACAAAGCCGCCACCTGCAAGGACGCTGTAGGATTTGAGGTATCGCGTTCGTCCACGCGCTGGGCCATCCGCAGAAAAGCTTGAAGTTTGTTAGCGTTCAAATTGCGGCTGATACGCAAAGCTTGACCTTCCAATTCCCACAACTCGCGGGTTTGGCGGTTAATTGCTACCATTTGCTGCTGAGAACTTTGCAGGTAAGTGACGATCCGCGATACCACGCCGCTAATGTCGGCTAATGGCGGGCCTTTAGTTGCCAGGATTTCGTGGTGCATTTCCAGCAAACTGTCGGCTAGGGGAGAGTTGTAATGTCGCGTCTGTTCTATAAAAATTTCTGCCGCCGCCGACACCAAAGACTGGTCAAACGACCACAAACCGTAGAATTTTCGCTCTGTATCTACTTCGGGCTTGCCTTGTGGCAAGTATTCCTCGGCTGAAAGTTCGCGGCAAAGCACCATTGCTTTGTATGTCGGGGCGAGAATGATTAAATTCCATTCTTGGATGATGGGGTCGATCTCATCGAGATTTATTAAAGATACATTTTCTAATTGACCAGTTTTGTGTGTAGCGAAACCGCTGTCGGCTACCGCAGCGATGACAACGCGCCGAGAGGCATTAGCAATATCGAGGTAGCGATCGGCTTCCTGTAAATACCATTTGCCCTGCTGAAACGTTACCAAAACTAAGGGTTGGAGTTCGCTCTTTTCCCCGCCGCTGGTTTGCAAAATGTGGTCTTCTAGGGCGTGACATAGGGCGACTAGGGTGTTTTTGAAGTATACCCCGTAGCTAGAAGGCAGTTTTCCGTCGGGAAGTGTAGCTTGTAGTCTGGCGAGAGTTGATTCTGAATTCATTGCAAAAAGCGGTGCCGGCTCTTACTTATTGTAGCGGGCGATCGAGCTTTTTTGGCATTTTTTCTCGTTTCTAGGTTCTAGCGGGGATTGAATAACTAGAGACTAGAGGTTCTGCCTTGCGATACCCTAAGAGTAGACTTATTGCATAAATCTTTGATTGATAGGGAAACTGCATATCGACGCAGAGGCCTTTCAAGATACTTGGCGATTTTGGCAATTCCAGTCTAATGATGAAATATTTCACTAAAAACAGGACTTGCGCCAAAAATGGAAAATTCAGTCTTTGAAATTGCGGCGCTCCGGCTGGCAATGACAAACTGGCCGCGACCGAGTTTTCTCATTAATGCACAAGTCCTGCTTTTCTGCGTCTAAAGAAACTTTGTTTTATTTACCTTTCGAGTCAGAAACATCAGCAATCAAATCATCTTTGTCAACTTTCGGAACAAAATCAGGGCGTTCTTTGGATTCCCAACCGGGGGGGCGCTTGGAGTTGTACCAGGCGATCGAGCCGATCGTAACTGCGGCAACAAAGCCAACACCAAGAACTGCTATTGGAGCGGTCAAGCTGACACTTGATTCCGGCACTGGCTGCTGCATCAGCAGATCGATCGTTACTCGCTTGATGGGTGCAACAAGAACTGCCATCGGAGTGTTCAAGCTGATATCTATCATTAGGCTAAATCCTTATCTACTCTACTTTTACATTATTTTAAGTGCTAAGGGCGTTTGGTTGATATATCTGAAGGCTGAAAAAGTGACTGAATTGTCGTCATAATGGTTAGAGGTTGAAAATAGGAGACCTGATTTTATGCCGTTGGGGATAATAGCATTGCTGTTGGCTGCTAGTTTCAGCCTGGGTGCTTTACCGCTAACGGGATGGGCGGTGCGAGTGTTTAGCCGCCGAGATTTGAGGGCGCTGGGCACGGGTAATGTTGGCGTGTCGGCAGCTTTCATTCACGGGGGGAAATTAGCGGGAATTGCTGCGGTGTTGGCGGAAATTGCCAGGGGTATTGTGCCGGTGTTGGCGGGGCGATTTTGGTTCCCGGATGCACCTGCGATCGCGATCGCCCTGTTAATTCCGCTAGTTGCGGGCAGATATGCGATCGCCCGAGGTGGAGGCGTTACCAATGCTGTTTGGGGTCTTTTGGTATTTTCGCCGCCGGTGGCTGTTTCATCGGGCATTTGGGGGCTGCTGGTGTGGGGTTTGGCACAGCGGTGGTGGGGTGAGGGCGATCGGGCGAGGCTCTTTGCTTCCCGCTGCGGGTGTCTGTGCACGCCAATTTGGGTTTGGGTGTGGCGACAATCTTTGCCCGAATTTTTAGCAGCAGCAGGATTAGCTTTTTTACTCTTCACAATTAGTCTTCGTCAAGGTGATGATATGGCTTTATCTAAATCAGAGCAATTGCTTTCTCTTGATGACTCGCTAGATGCTAAAGTCTGCGGGGATAAAGCTGCTAAATTGTCTCAACTGAAACGCGCAGGTTTTAACGTACCTTCCGGTTGGATATTATCACAAGAAGCGGGCATCGGGCATCGGGCATCGGGCATCGGGCATCGAGGAAATAGTGATGAATTGTCAAGTCTTGATGCTTTAATCGAAAAGATAAAATCTAAAATTCGCGATCGCATAATAGTTCGCTCTTCTGCTGCGGGAGAAGACGGGGATCTTAGTTCAGCGGCCGGACAATATCAAACCATTGGGCCTGTTTCCACTGAAACAGAATTAATCGATGCCATTAATCGCTGTCGCGAGTCTTATTGGACTTCCGAAGCAGTTGCTTACCGCCGCCAGCGACAATTGCCCGATACCCAAATGGCTGTATTGATTCAACCTTATATTGACAGCAAAATTGCCGGAGTCATGTTCAGCCGCAATCCTTTAGATGGCGGTTCTCAGATTATTATTGAAGCTTTGCCTGGAGGTGCTGAATCTGTTGTCGGCGGACAAGTTACTCCGGTTCATTTAGAAATAGATTTTAGTGCGACTGAAAATTTAGAAAAAACATTAATCACAGTAGAAATAAATTCAATAGTTGACAAATTAATTATAGCAGAATTGGTGAAACAAGCGCAAGCAATAGAAGCATTTTTCCACGGAATTCCGCAGGATATTGAGTGGAGTTGGGACGGGGAAAAAGTTTGGATTTTGCAAAGCCGCCCGATTACAAATTTGCAGCCATTCTGGACACGCACTATTGCAGCCGAAGTGATTCCGGGTGCAATTCGCCCGCTAACTTGGTCGATTAACAGGCCGCTGACTTGCGGGGTTTGGGGAGAGATTTTTCAGGTGGTTTTGGGCGATCGCGCCAGCCATTTAAACTTTAACGAAACGGCTACTTTGCTAGGTTCTCACGCCTATTTTAATGCGACTTTGTTGGGCGAAATTTTTCGGATGATGGGATTGCCGGAGCAGGGTTTGGAATTTTTGCTGAGAGGGCAAAAGATGGGCAAGCCACCGTTGGGGAAGATTTTGCCTTCTTTGCCCGGTTTGTGGCGTCTGGTGCAGCGGGAGAGGGCGCTGAATGCAGAATTTAAGGGCGATCGTACTGCTATTTTTCTCCCCGCACTGCAAAGTCTGGAGAAGGAAGGCACGACACGGATTTTGACACGGATACACGGATTAATTATTGAGGATGAGTCAAAAGGAATATTAATGCCGAATGCCGAATGCCGAATGCCGAATGCCCAATGCCCAATGCCCGATTATCAGTATTTAACGGAATTATTGGAGAGATCGGAGAAAATTCAGGAGTGGCTGAAACCGATTACTTACTACAATATATTAGGGCCGATCGGGCTGGCTATTCGCAAATCAATTTTTCGCGTTGCCGATGAATGGCTCGACAATGACAGCGCTCCTGAAATTGCTTCTGTGCGAGCTTTGCAGCAGTTGGCTCAGAAATTGCGGCAAGCTGCTGTTTCGCAGCCTGACGAAACTGTTTCAGTCGCAAATTTAGCACAGACATTTGCGGAGACTCCGGCTTTACAAGCTGATTTTGAAAAGTGGCTTGATGTTTACGGATATTTGAGCGAAGTGGGAACTGATATTGCTGTTCCTACTTGGCGAGAACAGCCGGAAATTTACCAAAAACTGCTAATAAGCATGGCTCAAAAAGCAGAGAATAATTTAGTAGAAAAGCGGAAATTAGGCTTGACTTTTGGGCAGAAGTGGCGACTAGATAAATGTCAGGAAAGAGCGATCGTCAAAAACGAAATTAGCGAAATTTACGCACGGTTGTTGGCTCACCTGCGCTGGACTTTTTTGGAGATTGAAGCTTGCGGGTTGGCAATGCAGGTGTTTCAGGAAAGCGGGGATATTTTTTATCTGGAATTTGGGGAAATTCAGCAGTGGATTCGCAGCGGTGCGATTGTTTCGTTTCAGGATACAATTAGCCAAAGGCGCGATCGCCTGTTAGCCGATCGCGATCGCCCGATTCCCCCTGTAGTCTACGGCAATTTGCTGCCCAATTCTCAGACAAGGGCGATCGAACTTGCAACATCCGCAACTAATATCATGCAGGGAATTCCCGCAAGTATCGGCCGTGTCGAAGGCTTTGTCAAGATTTGCCGCACCGCGAGCACGGATTTAGGAGAAAATGCGATCGCAGTAGTTCCTTACACCGATGCAGGTTGGGCACCGCTGCTATTAGGAGCAACAGCAATTATCGCTGAAGTTGGCGGGCAATTGTCTCACGGAGCAATAATCGCTCGCGAGTACAAAATTCCCGCAGTTATGAATATTCCAGAAGCTACAACTCGCTTGCGAGACGGTCAAAAAGTCCGAGTAGATGGGTATCTCGGCACTGTAGAACTGCTGGAATAATTAGCAACAGGCAAGATGCCTGTTCCACAAAGAGTTGATTTCTTGTGGAACGGGCATCTTGCCCGTTCCTAAAAAGATTATT